>JAPYQV010000167.1 GCA_029937205.1 Alphaproteobacteria bacterium | reverse complement strand
ATAAAGCGGTTCTCGCGCTCATCCACGCTGGGCTGAAATTTATCCGCATAGGCCTCGCGCACCCGGCTGTTGAAGCCGTCAGCGGCAACGACAAGGTCGTACCCGAGATAAGGCTCAAGGCTCTCGACCTCGGTCTCAAATGTTATCGGTATGCCGAGTGAGGCAGCGCGGCGCTGTAAAATATCCAACATGCGGCTCCGCGCGATGCCGCAAAACCCGTGCCCGCCCGAGGTGACGGTGGTGCCCTTGAAATGCACATCGATATCATCCCAATGGGCAAAGCTATCGAGAATTTCCTGCGCCGATTCGGGATCGTTATCGCGCAAATTCTGGATCGTCGCGTCGGAGAACACCACGCCCCAGCCGAACGTGTTGTCATGCGCGTTGCGCTCGATCACATGGATATCATGCCCCGGATCGCGCAATTTCATCGATATGGCAAAATAAAGCCCGGCAGCCCCGCCGCCGATACAGGCTATTTTCATGGCCATGACCTTTCCTGCAAAACCCCTGCGCGGAAGATTTTATTTTATGCTTAAAATAAATAAAGAGCAAGCATTTGCCACGCAATCAATGCAACTTAGTGCAGTGCTTTGATTAAATGTGAATCTGTCGGCCAACGCGGCTTGGGATCGACCAAATATTCCAAAATTAATCGATTCTGACCCCATTGATTAATCGAGTCTGACCTCATTGATTATGCGAATATTTTAGCTTCACTTGCTCGAGATTGTATACGTTGGTTTGGGTCTTGTCGCCTCAACGGGCCTCGTTCGCACACATCAGTTTAGGACACGAAAAAACTCATGGGCTCAGGTAATGACAATACCGGGTGATGCAGAAAATAGGCGGTGGGTTGAGGCATCTGGCAACAACCAAAGTCTTGCGGATGAGTTGCGCCCTGCTTTAATTGCTTTCGTATCATTTAGCCCTGGGGGCGAAGCCAATATAGAGGGAACCGGTTTCATTACTGCGGGAGACCCTAAAGCCGCTGTAGTTGTTACTGCTAAACATGCGCTTATAGAAGGTGCTTTTCGGACTCAATTTCCGCATCCCAAATTTGATCCGTCATCATTATTTATTCCGAAAAAATTAACCAAGCCTTCAATCGAGCCAAAGGATATGAAAATTCTCTGGATGGACTCCAATAGCGGGTTGATGATGGATGTCTGGCATTTGAATTACAACGACACATCGGACATTGCATGCTGTGTTGTTACTTTTCAAAAGTCTGATGAGGGCAGATTCAAACCAAGTTCGATTCCGATTGATACGATGGTGCCCTGCGAGGGTGAATTGATCCACATGGTGTCGTTAGACAATTTGACACATTCGACAGTACATTTGGGAAATGGCAAGCGAATGAAGCTTTCGCGCCGGATGAGTATAAGATGCGGAGTTGTCACAGGTGTCTACCCTAAGGGCTTTAGGCAATATCGATGGCCTTGCTTTACAACCTCCATACCGGCTGAGCCGGGTATGAGTGGTGGCTTGGTTGCACTACCAGAAGCAGGCAAGACCGTAGCTGCATGAGGAATTGTTTGTGCTGATAATTCTACCGAAGAGGCACGAAGTGATTTCTCGATATGCGGTGAATCTGTCGTAGCGAGCGCTTGGGCAATGTTAGGAATGAAGCTACCCGTTTCCTACCCATCAATTGCCACAACGCCTCAGAGGTCACTCTATGAGTATATGCTTTCAGGCGATATTAGTCGGAGGCATTGATATGATCGATATTATTGAGCTAGAGGACGGCGATTATAGAATTAAACACAATTAGCGAAGTACCACAGGGGTGAGCGTCACCGCCAATCCTTGCAGATGTCAGCAAGCCTACCAGCAAGAATCAATGGTGGAATCTATGGGGTCATGAATCAATGAGGTCAGACTCGATTGATCGAAACCAATGTGTACAGATAGGGTAATCACCCGACACCACTGCTGCCGCTACTCCGCCGCGGCGACCTCGCCCGGCGCATACTTGGCGATCCAGCTTTCTTCGAAGCCGTAATCCTCGGCCGCTTTTTCGCGGCTGATATAGCCTTCCAACACATCCTCCACGATCGCTGCGTGATCGCGCTTGGCTGGGCTGCCGAAGCCGCCGCCGCCGGGGGCTTTGACCGAGATGCGCTCGCCCGGGTGGATCGGCACGTTGGAATATTTGCTCGACGAGACCTTGCCGAAGGCTTCCTTGATGGTCTGCCAGTCGTTGGCGCCTTTGGCCTGGTAGAGGGTGGCGCCGGGGACGGAATGTTTGCCGTCTTTCAGGCCCCACGAGGTGCGGATATGTTTGTTGGTCATCTGGCTGATCATCACGTCGCCGGTGCACAGCATGGTTTTGGAAATGCTGAAGCCGCCGCGATGTTCGCCGGCGCCGCCTGAATCCTGGCGCAAGGCATATTCCTCGACGATCCACGGATAGCGCGTTTCGAACACTTCGGTCGGCGTGTTGGCGCAATTGCCGTTGATCGAATCGGTGGCGTCGTTGCCATCGGCGAACTGGCGCCCGCCATAGCCGACATAGGTGAAATCGAAGGCGCCGAAGGGCTCGTCATTCTCCTCGTCATGGCCGCCGAAAACGAAGCAGCCATGGGTCGTGCCTTCCGAGGCCATCACCCGGTGCGGCGCGCATTCCGACATGGCGCCGAAGATGCAGGCGACGATCAGCGGATGGGTCTCGGTGTTGCCGCCCACTTCGGAGCCGGGATAATTGACGTTCATTATCGTGCCGGCCGGCGAGATCACGCGGATCGGGCGGAAGCAGCCGGAATTCTTCGGGATGGTCTGGTCGGTCAGGTGCAGCATGGCATTGTAGGAGGCCGACCAGGCGACGCCGAGAGTGGCGTTGATCGGCCCCTTGGCCTGAGGCGAGGAGCCGGTGTAATCGATCACCACCTCGTCGCCCTGCACATTGACGGCGACGCGGATCCAATATTCCTTGGCCTCGATGCCGTCATCCTCAAGGCAATCCTCGAAGGTATAGCGGCCATCGGGGAAATTGGCGATTTCGGCGCGCATGCGCGATTCGGAATAATCCATCAGATCGGATACGGTCTGCCGGAACACGTCCTTGCCGTATTTCTCGATCAGCTCGACCAAGCGTTTCTCGCCCATATCGACGGCACTGATCAGGGCGCGGAGATCGCCGTAATTGCCGCGCGGCGTGCGCACGTTGGCGAGCAGCAGCTTCCACACTTCCGGCACATCCTTGCCGCGCTTGATCAGCTTGACTGGCGGCACGCGCAGGCCCTCGTGGAAAATTTCCGTCGCTTCGCCGGGAAAGCCGCCCGGCACCATGCCACCGACCTCAACGAAATGGCCGATCGAGACGGCGAAGCCCATCAATTCATCGGCGACGAAGATCGGTTTGAACATGGTGTGCTCGGGCGTGTGCAATCCGCCCCGATAGGGGTCGTTGTGGACGATCACATCGCCGGGATTGATGTCGGTAATTTCCTGCACCATGGAGCTCACCAACAGCGGCACGCCGCCGATCTGCGCCGGGCAGAATTCGGCCACCGCGATCATCTGGCCTTCCGGGCTGGCCAGCGCGCAGGTAAAATCCTCGGCCTCGCTGAAGATGGTCGAATAGGCCGTCTTCTGGACGTTGACCCCCATCTCGCGGCAAATGGCGACCATGGCGGAATCGATGATGTTCATCGTGACCATATCCATGATTCGTTTTTCCTTTCCGTTACGACGCGGGCGCGTCAGCGATTTCACCCAGTAGCATATTACCGTATTTGTCGACGCGGACATTCAGCCCGGGCCGGATGATGGTAACCGACGCCGGCTCCTCGATCACCGCTGGGCCTTGCAGTCGGTGGCCGCTCAAGAGTTGGGCGCGGTCATAGACCTTACTGTCATGGGCGCCGTCATCAAAGACGACCGAGCGCGTGGCGATCGGCTCGGGCTCTGCCGTTGTCTCCGCCAACTCGGGCAGGGCCAGGCGTTCGGCGGCGGAGATGGCCGTCACCTTGATGCTGATCAGCTCGATGGTCTCGCGCGGAATGTCAAAATTGTAGCGCGCCTGGTGCGCTTCATGAAAACTTTGCCAGATCGAGGCAATCGTCTCGTCTTCAAAGCGCTCGAAATCGATCGGCACTTCGAGCTCGTGATTCTGGCCGAAATAGCGCATTTCCAAGGAGCGGTGTATTTCAATTGTACCGGTATAGTCCTGCTCGCTGAGTGCTGCCGTCGATTCCCGCACCAGATCGGCCATCACATCATTGGCGTGGTCGCGGCGGAACGCCTTCGAGGTCATCGGCGTGGTGCGCTCCACATCGATGCGCGCATCCGTCATGGTGAAGCCGAAGGCCGAGAACTGTCCCGGGTGGTTGGGCACGATGCCGGACGATATATTGGCGAGCGGCATTAGGTCGGAAATATGCACCGGCCCGGCACCGCCGAAGGCCAATAGGGTGAAATCGCGCGGATCGAGGCCGCGTTCGGTCAACACCGAGCGCAGCGCGCCGATCATATTGTTGTTGGCGATCTGGATAATACCGAGCGCGGTTTCCTCGACCAATTTGTCGATTTCCGCCGCCACCTTGGAAATTGCCGCTTCCGCGGCCTCGGTATCGAGCGCCATTTGACCGCCGAGGAAATTTTCCGGATTGATGCGCCCCAATACCAGATTGGCGTCGGTGACAGTTGCCTGCGTGCCGCCCTGGTTGTAGCAGGCCGGGCCCGGCGCGGCGCCGGCGCTCTCGGGGCCGACGCGCAGCATGCCGCCCTTGTCGATCCACGCCAGTGAGCCGCCGCCGGCGCCCATGGTGCGGATGTCGATCATCGGGATTTGGATCGGCAGGCCGAACTCGATTTCGAAACTGGTGGTAAAGCTTTCGCGGCCATCGACCACAGTGGAAACATCGGTCGAGGTGCCGCCCATATCAAGCGTCACAAGATGGTCGACGCCGGCCAGCCGGGCGATTTGTTTGGCGCCCACCACGCCGCCGGTCGGGCCGGAGAGGGTGAGCTGGATCGGTGCCTTGGCGGCGGCCTCGAGGGTCATCTCGCCGCCGTTCGATTTGATCACGGCGATGCGTTTGTTGACGCCCTGACCGGCGAAACGCGTTTTGAGACTGTCGAGATGGCCGCTCACCAGGGGGCGGATATAGGCATCCGCAATGGTGGTTGAGGAGCGCTCATGCTCCTTCCATTTGGGCAGCACGTCATAGGAAATCGAGACCGGCTTGTCGGGACAAATCTCGGCGAAGATTTCCTTTACCCGGCGCTCATGCACCGGCGTCACATAGGAGAACAGCAGGCAGACGGCGACCGCCTGAATGCGGGGGTCTGCGGCGATGCGTTCCGCGACCTCGCGCACCCCGGCCTCGTCGAGCGGGATATATTCCTCGCCGCGCGATGTGATGCGGCCCGACGCCTCGAACGAGTGACGGCGCTTCATCAGCGGCTTGGCTTTGATCCAGGTGATGTCGTAATGGCTTTGCCGCTTGCCGCGCTGAATGAACGGCACGTCGCGAAAGCCCGTGGTGGCGACATAGGCGACGGTAGCCCCTTTGCGCTCGAGCACCGCGTTGGTGGCAATCGTGGTGCCGAAGCGAAGATGCTCGATATCTTCCGCTGCGCCGGCTTTCTCGAGCCCGCCGACGATGCCCTCGCTTGGGTCGTCCGGTGTCGAGAGCGTCTTCCACACTGAAAGTTTGCGCGTTTCTCTGTCGTAGGCGACGAAGTCGGTAAACGTCCCACCAACGTCGATACTTACATCCTTGCCCATGGGGCTGACCACTTTCGGGTGATTGGTTGTTTGCCTGCGCGGGCCTTAGCCGGTCTTGTGGATGCCGTCGCGCGGCAACGGAATGCGCGGCTCGTCAATCCCGGCGGCGCGCGCCGAGGCCCATTGCTGGCACCAGTCGGAGCAGAACAGCTTGGGCTCGCCCAGCACTTCGCCCTTCATGCCTTCGTCATAAAGAAGCACGCCACAATTGTCGCATTTGATGTAGCGCTCGATGTAATAGCCATTGTCTGAAAAGCGCATCTTTTTCCTCACTTCGCTTGGCTGCGGCCGGTTGGCCCTTGTTGGCGCGATATTGGCCAAGCCGGCCCGGCATTACAATTGCCGAATTGCGCTAGCGGCCCAAGTTACGCCGTTTCGTTCCCAGACTGCCACCTGTCGAAACCGACGAAATAATCAGCAGTCCTTATAAGCCTTTGAATTGGTGAGGCAAACGCGACATGCGCATCAATTTTGATTGTAATAGCTTATCCGTATGCAAGCTTTGCCGCGCCGGTCCGGTACCGCCGGCACTTCCCCCGGCTGGTGGCAATTTCCCAGTCTTTCACCACCGGCCAGTGGGGAGTAATTCATAACGGTGAAAGGAGAATTTGCGTGAAGAACAGAAAAATATACGGCGGCTACGGCCCGTTCGACAATCAGCGCAAGAAGCGCACCGGCGATGCCTTCGATGCCAACCCGTCGCCTCGGGCGACGCCGCCGAGCGCGGACGCCGCGCCTTCGACCTGGTCGTGACCAGTG
>JAPYQV010000166.1 GCA_029937205.1 Alphaproteobacteria bacterium | reverse complement strand
CACCTCACCCGGGTCGCGCCGGGCGGCATGGTGGACGTCCTGATGCGCGATTTCGCCGTCGGCGCCGCGGTGCTCGGCAATATCTCGGCCATGTATTGGTACGCCTATTCGATATTTCAGATACCCGGCGGCTTTCTTGTCGACCGCTTCGGCCCGACCCGCATCATCGCCGCAAGCGCTATCCTCTGCGCCCTGGGCGGGCTACTCTTTTCCTATGCGCCAAGTGTCGACGCGGCCAATGCGGGACGGTTTATCACCGGCGCGGGCGGGGCGGCACTCTATGCCTGTTGTATCAAGATCGCCCACGCTTGGTTCGATGCGAAACGATTCGCCCTGCTCGGCGGGGCGACGATACTGATCGGCATGTTCGGCGCCGCATTGGGGCAAGCGCCGATCGCCACATTGATTGAAATCGACGGCTGGCGGCCGGTGATGTTCTGGGTCGCCTTGGCTGCGCTGCCATTCGTCGGTTTTATTTTCCTTGGCCGCCGCGCCCCACCGGCGCAGCGCGGTGCTGCGATAAATTCGCGCGAACTCATTGCCCTTATGCGCGAAGCGGCGCGCTCGCGGCAATATTGGATCATCACCCTCTTCGCCATGATGATCGCCGGACCGGCGATCTCCTTCCCGGTCTGGGGCATCGCCTATTATATGCAGGTACTCGGCTATAGCCGGCCTGACGCGGCGATTTTTACCACCGTGGCGCTTCTGGGCTGGGCTTTCGGCTCACTCTCGGCGGGCTGGGCGTCAGGCCGCTTCAGACGGCGTAAAATTGCCGCCATCGGCTGTGCCGTCCTCGGGCTTACCGGATGGACGCTATTCGTCGCCTTTCCCGGCCTGCCGGAAATCGTCCACTATGTTCTGATGCTGCTGATCGGTATTTCGGCCGGCGGTATCGTTATCGGTTTCATCTTGATCGCCGACAGCTGCCCGCCGGACGCGGTCGGCACGGCGACGGGGATTTCCAACACGCTGGTCATGCTGATGAGCGCCGCGATATTGTTGATCATGGGCTATGTTCTCGACTTGCTGTGGAGCGGCGAAATTATCGACGGCGTGCGTATCTATTCTCCCTTTGCCTTCCGCATGGCTTATCTCGCCATGCCGGTGGCGTCCTTTGTGGCACTGTTGGCGGCGTTTTCAGTGCGGGAAACAGCAGCCCCAAAGACTCAAGAAAGTTACATATGAAACTATCTTCACGCCGGCTTCTCCGGGACATGTTTGACGCTGCGGTGAACGCGGCGCAGCCGGCGCTATGTTTGCCGCCTCATCTGCCGTCACCTCCCAAGGGCCGCACTTGCGTGATTGGCGCCGGCAAGGCCGGCGGCGCCATGGCGCGCGCCGTCGAGGATCATTGGCAAGGCAATCTTGATGGGCTGGTGGTAACGCGCTACGGCCACGCTGTGGAAACCAGCCAGATCGAAATTGTCGAAGCGTCTCACCCGGTGCCGGACGCGGCAGGCAGCACCGCCGCGGCACGCATATTGGAAATGGCGCAAAAATTGGGTGCCGATGATTTGGCGCTGTGCCTGATTTCGGGCGGCGGCTCGGCCCTGCTCTCCCTGCCCGCGCCTGGGCTTACACTCGATGACAAGCAACATGTCACCAATGCGCTGCTGCGCTCGGGCGCCAATATTTCCGAGATAAATTGCGTGCGCAAACATCTCTCGGCGATCAAAGGCGGCCGCCTCGCCGCCGCTTGTCATCCGGCGCCATTGCTCACCTTGGCCATATCCGATGTGCCAGGCGACGATGCGGCGGTGATTGCCTCGGGGCCCACCGTGCCCGACCCAACCACATTTGCCGAAGCCCGCGAGGTGTTGGCGAAATACGAAATCGATGCGCCCAAGAACGTCGCTAAACATCTTCAAGCGGCACTGGAAGAAAGCCCCAAGCCTGGAGATACGCGTTTTGCCAGCTCAGAGTTCCGCCTCATCGCCACGCCTGCCGCATCGCTTGAAGCGGCTGGCCGGATCGCCACGCATGCCGGTTATCAGGTGCGCATGCTCGGCGATGCGCTGGAAGGCGAGGCCAGCGCCATGGCGCGCGAGCATGCCGCGCTAGCGGCGGAATGCGCGCCGGGAACGGTGCTGCTCTCCGGCGGCGAGGCGACGGTAATCGTGCGGGGCGACGGCAGAGGCGGCCCCAATGCGGAATATGCTCTGGCGCTGGCGCGCGCGCTCAAGGGCCGCGCCGGGGTGTGGGCGATGGCCTGCGACACCGACGGCATCGATGGCACCGAAGACAATGCCGGTGCGCTGATCGCGCCCGACACGCTCGTGCGCGCGCTCTCAGTCGGCGAGGATGCCGGGGCGCGGCTCGAAAACAATGACGCCTATGGCTTTTTCACAGCACTCGGCGATCTCGTCATGACCGGCCCGACCATGACGAATGTAAATGACTTCCGCGCCATTGTTGTCGGCGCGGACGCTTATACCAAGGAGCGGTATTAATTGTTAGGTTGAGAGACAATGCGCAGACACCGTAGAGCAAAAATAGTTGCCACCCTGGGGCCCGCGAGCTCATCGCGTGACATTATCCATGCACTGTTCGATGCCGGCGTCGATATGTTTCGCTTTAATTTCAGCCATGGCACCCATGACGAGCACCGCGCGCGCTATGACATTGTGCGCGAGATCGAGGACGAAGTCGGTCGGCCCATCGCTATCATGGCGGATTTGCAGGGGCCCAAGCTTAGGGTCGGCGAATTTGAAAACGGCGAAGCGCTGCTCGAACCTGGTGGCGAATTTCGCCTCGACTTGTCACCGGAACTCGGCACGGCACGGCGCGCGCCCCTGCCCCATCCGGAAATTTTCTCGGCGATTGAGGACGGCGCCGAAATCCTGCTCGACGACGGACGCATCCGCCTTGCCGTGGTGTCGCACGGCAAGGATTTTGCCGAGACCATCGTGCAGACCGGCGGCAAACTTTCAAACCATAAGGGCGTAAACCTGCCGCGTGTGGCGCTTGGCCTCAGCGCAATTACGACCAAGGATCAGCGCGATCTGCGCTTTGCCCTGGAATTGGGCGTCGATTGGGTGGCGCTGTCGTTTGTCCAGCGACCGGACGATGTGGCGGCGGCGCGGAAGCTCATCGCCGGGCGCGCCTCGATCATGACCAAGCTGGAAAAACCGGCGGCCCTCGACAGCCTGGCGGAGATTATCGACCTCTCGGATGCGATCATGGTGGCGCGCGGCGACCTGGGCGTCGAGCTCGCCCCAGAAGACGTGCCGGCGGAGCAGAAAAACATCGTACGCGCGGCACGGCGCGCCGGCAAACCGGTGGTGGTTGCTACGCAAATGCTCGAATCCATGATTTACGCGCCGGCACCGACCCGCGCCGAAGCCTCCGACGTCGCCACGGCCGTCTATGACGGCGCCGACGGTCTCATGCTTTCGGCCGAATCGGCGGCGGGCAAATTCCCGGTCGAATCGGTGGCCATGATGAACCGCATTATCGAGCGGGTGGAGCGTGACCCGGCCTACCGCGTCTTTATCGAAAGCCAGCAATACGATCCGGAAGCAACGCCGTCCGACGCCATCACCGCCGCCGCACGGCAGGTCGCGGAAACGATCCATGCCGCCGCCGTTGTTACCTACACGACGTCGGGCTCGACCGCGCTCCGCGCCGCGCGCGAACGCCCGAGCGTGCCGATCCTGGCGCTCACGCCGGAACTGCAAACGGCGCGCCGCCTGGCGATTGTCTGGGGCGTGCATTGCCTGCACACCGAAGACGCCATCGATTTCCAGGATATGGTCGAGAAGGCCTGCACCGCCGCGCGCGAGCAGGGGTTTGCCCGCTTGGGAGACCGCATCGTCATCACCGCCGGTGTGCCGTTCGGGACGCCCGGCTCGACCAATGTGCTGCGTATCGCCTGGGTCGGCAATTAAACGCTAAATCGTCGACTTATCCTGCAGCTCGCGCAGGCGTTTTACCATGCGCTTGGCGTTCGGCATGTTGGGGTGCACGGCGAGTGCTGCCTCAAATGCGGCCAAGGCATCACCATGGCGCGCCAACGCCATGTTGATCAGGCCAAGACCTGAAAGAGCGCCGAAGTGGCGCGGCTCCAAGGCCAGGGTGCGCTCCACATCGGCAATCGAGCGCTCATAGTCTCCGGTTAAATAATACAGCGTGGCGCGTTTGTTCCAGCCTTCGGCGAAATCCGGACGCATCTCGATCACCGTGTTGAAGCTGGCGAGAGCGGCGTCGAATCCGCCGTGATTCATGGCCGCGGTACCACCGGCCAAAATGCGGTCCACTGCCGGGTCATTGGAGAGGCTCCAGAGGCGCCAAATTTGCACTTCGATGCCGGCCGCATGGCCCATTGTCGGAGCTGATTTCAACTCCTGGAACAGATCGTTCAACCGGAAATCGTCCTGGCCCGCCATACCTGTCCGTCCTGCAAAAAGCGCCACCAACAGTACGACGCACGCAAGCCTCAGAATTATGTGGCCAAAGACCGCCCAGCGAGAGCCGGTGGAATCGGCCCGCCGGTGGCCCAATCCAGCAGTTCGGCCGTGTGAACGACTGGAATATGCGTACCAGAAGCGATTTGTGTCATGCATCCTATGTTTCCGGTGGCAATAATATCCGGCTCGGTTTGCTCGAGCATCTCGGCTTTCCGTTCCAGCATGCGCCGAGCCAGATCGGGTTGCAAGATATTGTAGGTCCCGGCCGAGCCACAACAAAGATGTCCTTCCGCAGCCTCACACACGTCAAATCCTGCTTCGGTGAGCAGCGCCTTGGGACCTTCATGCAGTTTCTGGCCGTGCTGCAGGGAACAGGCGCCGTGATAGGCAACCCGGAGTTTGCCCAAGCCGATCGTGTTGAGCGGCCCCAGTTCCGCCATGACCTCGGTGATATCCCGTGCCTTGCCGGCGATTTCCGCGGCACTTTCAGCCAAGTCGGGATTGTCGCGAAAGAGCCTGCCATAATCCTTCACCATGGTGCCGCAGCCCGACGCGTTCGACACCACGGCATCCAACGGCGCCTGGCGATGTTGCGCCGAGAAAGCCTCGATATTGGCGCGCGCCCATGTTTCTGCCGCCGCGCGCTCGCCCTGATGCAATGACAAGGCGCCACAACATCCGGCGCCTTTCACCACCACCACTTCGCAGCCATGGCGCGACAGGAGACGCACCGTGGCCTCATTGATCTGGGGTGCCAAAGCCTTTTGCACACAGCCGTTCAGGAGGGCGACGCGCTTGCGCCGGCTGGCGCCTTGCGCCGCGATAATCTGCGGCCGGTCGACCCAGGACGGCGCATACACCGGGCGGAAGGATAGCCGCATCAAGGCGCCCAAAGAGCCCGGGAAAAACTGCCCCACCAGACCGGGGCCGCGCGCTGCAATGACGGCCAATCGAAAAAGATTGGGCCGCGTCAGCAGGACGGCGAGCATGCGGCGTATGAGGCGCTCGAACAGTGGACGCTGATAGGTCTCGGCAATATGGCTGCGCACATAATCGACCAGGTGCATGTAATCGACGCCCGAGGGACAGGTCGTCATGCACGACAGGCAGGATAGGCAACGGTCCACATGGCGCACTGTCGCCTTATCGGCGGCGCTGCCGCTTTCGAGCATGCCCTTGATCATGTAAATGCGCCCGCGCGGACTGTCGCGCTCATCGCCGAGCAGCACATAGGTCGGACATGTGGCGAGACAAAACCCGCAATGCACGCATTTGCGCAGCACACGCTCCGCTTCCGCTATATGCGAATTTGCCAATTGGGTAATGTTGAATTGTGTCTGCATGGATCAAACGCCCGGGTACATGCGGCCGGAATTGAGCACACCGGCAGGGTCGAAGCTTTCCTTCAAACGTTTGGTCAAGGCCGCAACCGCCGGCGCCTGGGGCTGGAACACTGTAACGGCAGCGCGCACATCGGCGGGCGCACGCAGCAGGGTTGCGTGGCCGCCATGGGTCGTTGCGGCGGTCTGTACAATCTCGGCACCGGCATCTTCGCCCGCCGCCAACGCCAGCCACACCAAGCCACCCGCCCAGTCGAAATAGGCTTCCACAATCAACAATTCACGTATGCTCGCGACCAGCCGCGCACCCTCGGCAGGCGGCAGCGAAATGCGCCAAAGCGCCCGCGCATCGCCGACAAAGGGTGCAATATCGCGAATCTCGCGCCAAAACTGGCGTGAGTTCATGCTGTGCAATTCCTCGCCATCGCCAATTTCGGCGAACAGGGCGCGCAAATCCCGGCAGCGCGCTTCAACCGAAGGGCCAATGCCTTCCACCCGCAACGCCGTAACCGATGCGCCGGCCGCGGCGACATAAGATACCGCGGAGCGCGTGGCGAGCGTCGCCGGCAAATACGCCGCGCCGGAAACATCATGGGCGCTCGCCATGGCCTCGCCCAGCGCGGCAATCGCGTGCGCTTCGTCAAGTCCCATGATGAGCACGGTGCGGGTAAGTTCCGGCGCCGGCAATACTTTCAGCGATACTTCATGCAGAGCGGCCAGGGTGCCCCATGAGCCGGCGATCAGTTTGCAGAGGTCA
>JAPYQV010000165.1 GCA_029937205.1 Alphaproteobacteria bacterium | reverse complement strand
TCCTTGCACGAGGCACTGAAGCCGTCCCAATGGGTCTTGATGGTGGACGCCGGCACGAAATTTGCCGAGATCACGCCCCAGCCCTTGATCGCGGCGGTGTGGGCGCTGCCGGAATTGGGGCTCATGGCGGACGCGACGAGCGGCGGATGGGGTTGCTGATAGGGCTTGATCAACTCGCCGACACCAAGGTCGGGATAGAAATGTTCATCCAGGCGGATGTTCCAATATTTGCCGGAAATATTGTAGGGCGGGTTGGAAGCCCAGAGCTTCAGCACCGTATCGATGCACTCGCCGGCCATCTCGCGCCGTACCTGAAGATCGGTGACACCGAACATTTCGAAATCGCTCACCAGCCCGCCCGGCGAAACGCCCATCACCAGGCGCCCGTCGCTGAGATGATCGAGCAAGGCGGCATGGGCAGCGATCTGCGCCGGGTGGCGCTGCGGCAAATTGATCACGCCGGTGCAGAGTTTGATCTTCTCGGTGCGGGCTATGAGATTGGCGAGGAACATGAAGGGGCAGGACACCGGCTCGGAGAGGGTGGTGTAATGCTCGCCGATCCAGAATTCATCAAAGCCGAGACGATCGCATTCGACCGCAATCTCGACATCTTCCTTGAGCACCGAATGGGTATCGCGCCGGTGATCGTTGACAGGCATCATGAACATGCCGAGCTTCATCGAATCTCCCCTTCCGTTGCCACTATGGCAGCATAGCGGAGAGGACGAGGCAAGCGCCGCACCCGCTGGCCAGCCGCACCCCGCTGGCAGTAAACTCGCCAGACCCGCGATTCAGGAGAACACCATCACCGTCACTTCGCCACCCTCGGCGCTGACCACGCGCCTGGCCCTTGCCGCCCTCGCGGTAGGGGTTGCCGGCGTCGGCTTCGCGCCCATATTCATGCGCCTCTCCGAGCTTGGCCCCAATGCCACGGCGCTTTACCGCGTCGCCTTCGCGCTGCCGTTTCTGCTGCTGTGGCTCTCGTTGGAGCGCCGCCCCACCACACCCGGCCCCGCCACGCCCAGCCCCACCACACCCGATGGCGATTCGAAGTCACGTCGGATCGGGCGCAAAGACTGGCTGGTGTTGGCGCTTTCCGGGCTGTTCTGGTCAGGCGATCTGGTGTTCTGGCATTGGTCGATCACGCTCACCAATGTGGCCAATTCCACTTTCTTCGCCTGTTCCTCGCCGATCTTCGTCATCATCGGCGCGCGGCTCCTCTTCGGCGAACATATTTCGCGCGGCTTTGTCGCCGCTTTAGTCCTCACGCTGGTCGGCGGTGCCTGCCTGATGGGCTCGTCGCTGGCGTTTGGCGGTGGCGACCTGTTGGGCGACATGTTCGGCATCGTCACGGCGTTTTTCTTTGGCTCGTACCTGCTCACCATCAAGCACCTCCGCGCCAATTTGCCGACCGGCGCGATCATGTTCTGGAGTGGCATCTTCAGTCTGCCCGGCCTGCTGCTGGCGGCACTGCTGACCGGCGAGGGATTTGTTTCCGATAGTCTTTTCGGCTGGTCGATGATCATCGGCCTGGCGCTGCTCGCCCACGTGCTCGGCCAGGGACTCGCGGCCTATGCCCTGGCCCATCTGCCGGCGTCCTTCACCTCGGTCGCTTTCCTCGGCGAGCCGGTGGTGGCGGCGATACTCGGCTGGATCATCCTCGCCGAAGCGCTCGACCCGCTGCAAGCCACCGGCTGCGTCATCATCCTCGCCGGCGTGTGGCTCGCCCAGCGCTATCGTGTCGGGCGCCGCAACGGCGTTTGATCGGGCAAAAGTCGCTTCAGCCTTTTAGGATTGGGCCGCCGGCCTCGACCCAGGCGGCGATGCCGCCGATCAGATGGCGGATATTTTCCAGGCCGTTTTCCTGCGACGCTTCGACCGCCATGGCCGAGCGCTCGCCATAAGCGCAGTAATAGATCAGCGGCTTGTCCGCCGCGGCGGCCATTTCGCGCAACAGCCCGCCCGATCCGATGAGCGTGTCGAGAGACCCATAGGGGGCATGCACAGAGCCCGGTATCTGGCCGTCGCTGGCGCGCTCGCTGTCTTCGCGCAAATCCACCAGGGCCACACTGGTGCGCTCCTGCAAGGCCATCAATTGGCCGACGGTGAGCGCCCAATCGGGATGTTCGGCATCGCTTTGACCGAGGCCCATGGCGATGTTGGCCGGCACCGCCACATCCATCTGTTTGGGGTCGGCCAAATTAAGATTGTCCATGATGGCGGCATATTCATCTGCGCTGGCGACCTGAAGGCGCGGATTAAATGCCTTCTCCTCGCCGATGGTGCTGACGGTATCGCCCTTATAGTCATGCCCGGGATAGACCAGTGTGTTGTCGGGCAGGGTGAGCAGCTTGGTGAAAATGGACTCATAGGCGGAACGGGAATCGCCGCTCTGGAAATCCGTCCGTCCCGAGCCCCGGATCAACAGGGTATCGCCGGTAAACACCCGGTCGGCCATCTTGAAGCAATAGGAATCGATGGTGTGGCCCGGCGTGTAGAGGGTTTCCAATTGCACGCCCTCGATGGTCACCATGTCGCCGTCATTGACCCGCATGGAAACCACATCCACCGGCGCCACCTCGCCCATCACAGTGACGCATTTGGTGCGGTCGCGCAGTTCGCCCATGGCGGTGATATGATCGGCATGGACATGGGTATCGACCACTTTGACCAGCTTGAGATCAAGTTCTTCCAGGAGTTTCATGTAGCGATCGGCGCGATCGAGCACCGGATCGATCAGCATCGCCTCGCCGCCGGCGCGGCCCGCCAGGAGATAGCTATAGGTGCCCGAGTCTTGATGAAATAGCTGGCGAAATATCACGCCCCTGGGCCCCGTCCAAAATATGAGTCCACTCAGGAGGCTATAGTGTCTGAGAATTTATTTAACCACAATTTATATATGATTTAATTCCCGAGGCTGAGCCAGTGGCTTAAAAATCCTTGTAGCCAGTCATGCATCGCACCCTGATAAGTGGCGTGGGCGGCAATTTGCTCGCCGGCGCTTTGCGCGCCCGGATATTCCAGATCCGGCGGTGGCGGTTCGCAATCGAGCCAGGCGCTATGCACCGCATCATTGACCTCAGGGTGAAATTGCAAGGCGAAGCCGGCTGCGCCGTAACGAAACGCCATGTTGGGAAAAGTCTCCCCGCTGGCCAGATGCCGCACACCGTCGGGCAATTCGAAGCCCTCGCCGTGGCGCAGGCAGAGCATCAGCGGCGCCGCCATTTGCAAATCGTCTGTGCCATCGATCGGCGTGACCGGGTAGTAGCCGAACTCGTATTTTCCATCCGGATGGGGCGCAACGCGGGCGCCGAGGCTGCGCGCCATCAGTTGCCCGCCGAGACACAAACCCAACAGCGGCCGCCCCGCCGCCATGACGCGGCCCATCCACGCGATCTCATCACAGATGAAATCGAGATGCACGTCATTGGCGCTCATCGCCCCGCCGAAGGAAGCGAAGCCGGCATAATTTTCGATATCCTCGGGCAGCGCCCCGCCCTTGTTGAGACGCAGTGTCTCGACCGGATAACCCATGCCTTCGAGGATCACGGCAATCTGCCCCGCATCCCGCTCGGCCATGTGGGTCAGCATCAATACCGGTTTTTTATCCATGCCGGTTGTCAGGCGCGCGTTTTTGCGACCGCAGGTCAGGTGTGTCCGGCGATGCAGGAAATCTCGACCAGCAAGCCGGCGCCGGCGAGATCGGCGCGCACCGTGGCACGGGCCGGGAACGGCTCCTTGAAGCGCGCCGAATAGACCTCGTTCATGCCGGCATAATCGTCGAGCGATTGCAGATAGACGGTGGTCTGCAGCACATCGTCGAGCGTCATGCCGGCTTCATCCAATATCTCGACCATCTTGTCGATGACGATTTCGGTCTGCGCCTTGACGTCACCGCCGCCGATCACCGAACCGTCATTGGCGGTAGCGATCTGGCCGGAAAGAAAGGCGAGATTGCCGAGCTGAGTGCCGAGGCTGTAGGGGCCGGCGGGAATCCAACTTTTGGGAACCAATTTCGTTTTTGCCATTTTCTTATTCTCCAAAATTGAGGGGTTTATTCGTTGAGCACCGAGGTATCGGCCATGGCTTCCAACACGGTGACGACGGCGCTCGAATCGATATGGCCATTGCCTTGCGATTTCACCGCGCGCAATGTCTCGCGCGCCGCACTCACGGTCGGCAGAGATACGCCATGCTTCTCGGCCAGGCGAATGGCGCCGGTCAAATCCTTGTCCATATTGTTTGTCGAGAAATGCGGCGGGAAGAAATTATGCTTCACCATGCGCGGGCCGCGCGTCGCCATTGCGCCGGTTTGCGGGCCGGTGCCGGGCAGCGAGGTGATGTCGATCACCACCTGCGGGTCCATGCCGACCTTGGCCGCCAGCACCAGCGCCTCGGCCGAGGCCTGAATGGCCACACCCATGACCAGATTGGCGATCAATTTCAAGGTCGTGCCGTTGCCGCTGGCGCCGGTATAGAGCACCATCTTGCCCAATTCCTTGAGGATCGGCTCGGCGGTTTTGAACGCTGCCTCCGGGCCGCCGACCATGATGCCAAGCGCGCCATTCTCGGCCACTTTCGGCCCGCCGGAGACCGGCGCATCCAACAGCGCCACGCCTTTTTCCTCGGCCCGCGCCGCGTTGGCTTGCGAGGCTTCGGGCGCAATGCTGGCCGAATCGATCACCACCAGCCCGTCATGGGCGCCTTCGAGCACGCCATCCGGGCCGCAGATCACGGCCTCCGACGCAGCGGCATCGCTGGTCATGGTGAAGACAATATCCGACGCGGCGGCAACCTCTTTTGGCGAATTCGCCCAGGTCGCGCCTTCCGCAACCAATTCATCGCCGCTTTCTTTGGTGCGGTTCCAAACGGTGAGCGAATAGCCTGCGCCCATCAGCCGGCGCGACATCACCTTGCCCATGGTTCCAAGGCCAATGAATCCGATTTTCGTGCTCATGTGATTATTCCTGCTAAGGTTGATTGATGATATTCAGGATCGGCACCCGCGCCCCTCTGCTGGCGGATTGTAAGCTGGGATTAATTACTGGCAATGACGATCTTGCCCAAAAATGGGAGCTCTCATGACGGCGGAACCCGGCCTCGGCGCGCCGCCGCGCCGCCTGCCGCAACCGCTGCCCGCCATCCACCCACTGACGGAATACGCGGCGGAAGGCGCGCTGGCAGCGCGCTACGAAGATATGAAAGCGGTGCTGCAAGTGCCGTGGATGGGCGTAGTGACCATGGCCTATGCCCACTATCCGAGCTTTTTCGGCGAACTCTGGCGCGGCTTACGGCCGCTTTGCGCCAGCCAACCCTTTGTCGCGGCAGTGCGCGAGCTGCGCACCTATTGCGAGGCAGAGGTCATGAGCCTGGCGCCATCGCCGATCGCCGCACGGCTGGGCGACGCCGGCTATGGCGAGCGTGAATCGAACAATATCCGCGCCATGATCGAGATTTTCTCACACGGCAATTTTCCCTATCTGATGATCGCCACCCTCACTCGTTCGCTCCTGCTCGGCGGCAGTTTTGGCCATGCCGGCAATGACGCAGCGCCGTTCGAAGGCCGCCACGCGCCGGACGCCACTCAGCCCTTCGTGCTGATGGAACGCCACCATCCCGACGCGCCCACGAAAGCCATCTATGACGACATCATGGCGACCCTCGGCCTGCCCTTCGTCAACACCGACTACCGCGCCCTGGCCCGTTGGCCGAGTTACTTTGCCATGGCCTGGGGCGACCTCAAACCGTCCGCCCAAACAGCGCAACACACAGCGCTCGCCAACCGGGTTTACGACCGCGCATTGGAATTGGCTGGCGGCCTGCCCAATCCCGGCGGCCTCAACGCCGAGGCGTTACAGGGTGCGGCAGCCCGGGACGCGCCGCTCGATGAAATTCGTCCGGTCACCGAACTATTCCACTATCTTTTGCCGGAATTGGTGGTAAACGTAGCCTACTTCCGCGCCCAGCTTTTGGCGCACGCATAACCAAACCCACGCATAGAAACCTCATCCCGACATGACCGACGCGATCTCCCGGCCTGCCTTGCGTGGGCCCAAATTCATCGCCCTTGCGGCGTTTATGATGTCGGTGTTCGCGCTTTCCATCGACGTCACCATACCGGCGCTGGCGCTGATCGGGCGCGATCTCGCCATCGCGAGTGCCAATGACGCACAATATATTGTCTCGGTGCTGGTCCTCGGCATGGCCGTCGGGCAGATATTTTACGGCCCGCTGTCCGACAGTATCGGGCGTAAGCCAGGCATCTATGTCGGACTGTCGATCTTCTCGGCCGGAAGCATTGTCACGCTGGTGGCGACTGACTTTCCCACCATGCTGGCAGGCCGGTTTCTACAAGGCCTGGGGGCGGCCGGGCCACGCATCGTGATTATGGCGCTGGTACGCGATCAATTTGCCGGGCCGGCCATGGCGCGCATCATGTCGATCATCATTACCGTTTTCGTCGCCGTGCCCATGGTGGCGCCATTTGTTGGCCAGGGAATTCTGTTTGTCTCGACATGGCGTGGCATTTTTGTGC
>JAPYQV010000164.1 GCA_029937205.1 Alphaproteobacteria bacterium | reverse complement strand
ATGCCCGATCAATTGGGAACGCACCGCGAGGGCGCGGGAGAGCGACAGCCGGCGCGCGTGCGACGCCGAATCGGCGCCACCGCCGGCATAGGCCTTGAGTTGCAGGCGCAGCGTATCGTCGGCGGCAAGCTTGGCGGCGATCGCCGCAAGAGGCGCTTGTGCGCCATCCGGCAAGGTCGCCTGGTTCACGGCGAAAGTGATCTGCAGGCTTTGGCCCGGGAGGGTCGGGATGTCGACCGGGTCGAGCGCAGCCATTTCGGTTTTCTCGGCTGGTTTTTGCGCACTTTTCTCGGCCGGTTTTTCCGCGCTTTTCTCGGCTGGTTTTGTGACGTTATTCTCGACCGGTGTCTCGGCTGGTGTTTCTGTCGGTTTTGTCAGCAATGCGCTGTCGGCGCCATTGCGCGCGATTTCGCTGGCGAAGGACGTGCTGGAAACCAAATTCTTGTTGCGCGCGGCGGCGGCGGCACGCTCCTCGGCCGTCATTTGATCCGGATCGGCTACGGCTGCCGGCGTCGGTGCCGGCGCTGGCTCGACAATTTCGGGTGTCGGCGAAAGCGCAGCAGGCTGCGGCTCAAGCTTGGCTGTCATTTCCGCTTGTGGCGCTGGCGCGACAGCGGCCCTTTCTACGGTTGCCATGGCCGAGGTGTTAGCTCCTGTACCGCTGGGTGGACGCAGATTTATCGGCGCCAGATCGTCGGCGGTGGCGCCAGGATGGCGCAGGCCGGCCGCAACACGCCGCATCGGCGTGTAGCGATCCAGCGCGCCGAGGTTGATTTCGACGCCGGTCTGGCCGCTGCCGCCAATATAGACGGTGTCCTGGCCAAGCGCCGGACCCATGGCAAGCAGCGTAACGACGGCGGGCAGGATCAGGAACGGCCGTGCAATGCGCGTCGCAGCGGCGGCTTTCCCGGAGATTGTGTGAGTTATAGAGATATCCGCTCTCCCGTTTTGTGGCGCGCTTACAATAGTATAGCGGGCTGCCGCCGACAACCGGGTCGTCACCGGCCCACCGGCGAGTGTTATTTTGCCGAGCTGTCCGCAGCTTTGGCGAGAAGTTCGCGCAAACTATTGTGCAACTCACCATTGGTGGCGAGGATATCGCCTGATGTCATCATCTGATCGCCACCATCCACTTCGGTGACGAGCCCGCCGGCCTCGCGCAGTACCACCAGTCCGGCGGCGATATCCCAGGGCGAGAGGGCAAATTCCCAGAATCCGTCGAAGCGCCCCGCCGCGACATAGGCCAGATCGAGCGCCGCCGAGCCGAAGCGGCGCACGCCGGACGTCTCGGCCGCGACCTGATCGAGCATGGCCGGGTATTCGGGATGGCTGGCGCGTCCCTTGAAGGGCATGCCGGTGGCGATCACGGCGTCGGCCATGTTCCGGCGTGAGGACACGCGCAGACGCTTCGAATTTATAAACGCGCCGATGCCGGTCTCGGCCCAAAACAGCTCATCGCGCAACGGATCATATATGACGCCGGCATACATCTTGCTATCGCGCTCAAGGCCGATGGAAATCGAGAAATGTGGAATGCCGTGCAGGAAATTGGTGGTGCCGTCGAGCGGGTCGATGATCCAGCGGTTCGAGGAGTCCTCGCCCTTAATAACGCCGCCTTCCTCCAACAGAAAGCCGAATTTGGGCCGCGACCGGGTTAAATCCTCGACTAGAGACGCCTCGGCTTTGTGATCGGCGGAGGAGACAAAATCGGCTGGCCCCTTACGCGATACCTGGAGTTGTTCCACTTCGCCGAAATCGCGCACCAGCCTCTTCGCGGCCTTATAGGCGGCGTTGGCCATGACGGTGATGAGGGGGGAGCGGCGTGGCATGGGGTGGGCTCAGCGGTTAATCTTAGTCGCGCGCGCGTTCGACATAGCTGCCGTCACCGGTATTCACCACCACCCGGTCGCCGGGGTGGATGTGGGCCGGCACCATGGTCCGCACGCCATTGTCGAGCTCCGCCGGCTTGTAGGACGCCGCCGCCGTCTGCCCTTTGACCACCGGCTCGGTCTCGGTCACCGCTTGCACCACGGTCTCGGGTAGCTCGACGCCGATGATCGTGCCCTCGTGGGATTCGATCGTCACTTCCATGCCGTCCTGTAGGAACACCACCGGCTCGCCGATGATGTCACGCGTCAGGGAAATCTGCTCGTAACTCTCCAAATCCATGAATGTCAGCATGTCGTCATCGACAAAAAGAAACTGGTGGATTTTTTGATCGAGGCGCACGCGCTCAACATTTTCCGAAGCGCGGAAGCGCTCGTTGAGCTTGCTGCCGGACAGCAAATCCTTCAATTCGACCTGCAAATAGGCGCCACCCTTGCCCGGCTGGGTGTGTTGAATTTTGGTCGCCACCCAGAGCCGCTTCTGGTGCTCAATCACCATGCCGGGGCGAATAGTGTTGCCGTTGATTTTCATAACAAATTCTCTTGTTGTACCAACGGATCATAAGAATGATCCGTTGTATTTTCCCTCAAACGCCGGGCGGGTGCATCCGCACCCTTGGCTACCTCGCATAAGCTCGGGCGCGCAGTCGCGCTTGCCTGAAGTCGATGCGAAAAGCGCTTCGCCTTCCGGTATCGGTGTCCACCTGGGGGCGCTGCTATATCAACTGGCGTCGGCTTCCGCAATGGCGTCGTTGATCGCCTTCACGCCGGCCGCCGGACCATCCGGATGATCCCACACAGCGGCGATAACGGCCAGAAAATCCGCACCGGCCTTTACCAATGGCGCGCAGTTTTCCGCTGTGATACCGCCGATGGCAACGCTCTGCACGACGGTAAGCTCACGCCACCAATCGAGAATTTCGGGCTCGGTGCGGGCGCGCGGTGTTTTGCTGCTGGTCGGGTAAAAGGCGCCGAACGCTACATAATCGGCGCCTGCTTCGCCGGCTTCCATGGCGCGGTGACGCGAATCATAGCAACTGACACCGATCGCGGCATCGTCCCCGAGCAAATCCCGCGCCGCCTGATAATCGTCGTCATCGGCGCCGATATGGGCGCCGTCGGCGCCGCACTCGGCGGCCAGGTCCGGCCGGTCATTGACGATAAATGCCACTTCACGGGCGTGGCAAACGGGCATTAATTCGGCGATGGCGGCGCGGATAGCGCCGTCCTGTGCGCCTTTCAGGCGAAGCTGCAGGCAGGCCACATCACCGCCGTCGAGCGCCGCCGCAAGACTGTCGGCAAATGGCACCAAGTCCATTTCGGGCGGAGTGATGAGATAGAGGCGGCATTTATCGGGCATGGCAAGGCGGTGCGTTCGGCGTATATGATTGCTATGAAGATATCGCCCGGTGGGGTTTACAATGGCCGGGTGCGACAACATATCGCTTTTGAGGATCATGGCAACTCTCGTCAAAGAAACCAATCAGGGCCTGCCCGACGCACAGGCACTCCGCGCTTGGATCATTCAACAGGGTCTGGACGGCAACAGCACTGATACGGTGTTCGGCGGCTTCTGCGCGCAATTACACGCCAGCGGCATGGTGATACAGCGCGGCCTCTGCGCCATGCGGGTTCTTCATCCGCTGCATATGGGGTCTGGCTTGATTTGGCGGCGCGGCGTGGAAGGCGTGGAAGAGGAAATATATTAGGCGGAGAATGCGTCGACCGATTTGTGGGAGCGCAGCACGCTCAAAGTCATGGTCGATGACGGCGAACCTGAATTGCGCCGGCGAATTCTCGGCCCCGAAGCGGGTGAGGAGTTCCCCATTCTTGAGAATTTCCGCCAGGAGGGGGCGACGGATTATTTCGGCATGATTTGCGGTTACGCGATTGAAAGCGCCAACGAGGAACGTTTCGGCGTGGTTTTTACCTGGACCACCGACCGCGACGGCGGTTTCAGCGATGCCGAGCTTGATTTTTTTCGAGAGATACTGCCCGCCCTGGCCTTGACGCTTCGCGTCTCCGCCACCCGGCGCTTCGCCCAGGCGGTGGCGGAAGCCTATCTCGGACGGGACGCGGCGCGCCGGGTGTTGAACGGAGAAATCCAGCGCGGCCATGTGGAAACCGTCTCCGCCGTGCTGATTTACAGCGATCTCTGCGGCTTTACGGCGATGGGTGACCGCATGGGGCAGCATGAGTTGGTGGAACTGCTCAACGACTATCTTGCCTGCATGGCCGAGCCGGTGGAAGCGCGCGGCGGCCAGGTGCTGAAATTCATGGGTGACGGCAGTTTGGCCACCTTCGAACTGTCCCTCAACGGTGACGCCGAGGCGCGCGCCGAAACCGGTGTTGCGGCACTGGCGGCGGCGATGGATGCGCTGGCCCGCGTCGCGGAATTAAACCAAACCCGCCGCGCCGCGGGACAGCCGACCATGGCGCTCAATGTTGCGCTTCATCTCGGCGAGGTGGCTTACGGTAATGTCGGTTCGCCGACGCGTCTCGATTTTACTGTCATCGGCCCGGCGGTGAATGAGGTGTCCCGTCTGGAAGGCATGTGCGACCCGCTCGAGCGCCGTTTGCTGATTTCCGAAGCGTTCGCCAACGCCATTCCCGAGGATGGCCCGCAATTGTTGCCGCTTGGCCGCCATGGCTTGCGCAGCGTGCGCGAGCCTGTACGGCTGTTTACCGTCGAAGAGATTCCCGAAGCCTAGAGCATTTCACGCTTGCATGCGCTCAATCTGATCAAGCACGGTGTGGTTGGCCACATAGAAATATTCACCCTATAACCGTCAGCATAGCGGCGCATATCAACCGACGCTGTATCGATAAAGACTGCGGGGGGGCAGCATCGTGAACCGCTGGGGAATTCTGGCGATCCTTTTCACCGTTCGTGCGGTGATGGGGTTTCAGTTCCAGTCCATTGCATCCGTATCGACATTTCTGGTCGATGATCTTGGCATTGAATTTGCTGAAATTGGCATCTTGGTCGGGCTCTATCTCCTGCCCGGAATCGTCCTCGCCTATCCGAGTGGCGCCTTGGCCAAACGGTTCGGCGATAGGCGTATTGTGTGGGTCGGTCTGGCGCTGATGGCGCTCGGCGGTGTGATTGTCGGTCTCGGGCAGGGCTATGCAACGGTGATGATCGGCCGCATTTTGTGCGGCAGCGGGGCGGTTTTGCTCAACGTTCTGCTCGCCAAAATGCTGATTGATTGGTTTGCCGGGCGCGAGGTTATCGTTGCCATGGCCATTCTGGTGAATAGCTGGCCGTTCGGCATTGCGCTCGGTTTGATCTCACAGGGCTGGATCGCCGAAAACTGGTCATGGCCGATTGTTCAGTATGTCGCCGCCGGCCTGGCGATGGCCGGATTGCTGTTGATGGTTACGCTTTATCGTGTGCCGCCGAAGGCAGGCGCCGATTCACCTGGCGCCGGCAAACCAACAAGGTTGTCGCCAATCGAGATATCCCTTGTCAGCCTGGCCGGATTGATCTGGTGCCTATTCAATGTCGCGCTGATTGTCGTCATCAGCTTCGCCCCCAACCTGCTGCAGGCCAACGGCATCGCCCTCGGTGAAGCGGCGATATTGGTTAGCGTCGGCACCTGGATCGGCATCGTGACCATTCCCATAGGTGGTTATTTGGCGCAACGCTTTCAGGCGCCAAACCTGGTGATGGTGGTTTGCTTGCTTGCCGCCGTCCTCGCCATCGTCTGGATATCGGGATCGTTGTGGCCGCTTGCCCCGTTCATCCTGTTCGGAATTTTCGCCTGGGCGCCGGCCGGACCGATCATGGCGCTGCCGGCTGAGGTCCTGCGTCCCGACAATCGCGGCCCTGGCATGGGCGTGTTTTTCTCGTGGTATTATATCGGCATGGGCCTGCTCCCGGCAGCGGCCGGTTGGAGCTATGACATTTCCGGTGATACCGCCGTGCCGCTCTACTTCGCCGCCGGAGCGATGATTATCTGCATCCCCCTGCTCGGCGCGTTCCGGCTTTTGAAAGCCCGCAGCCAATCTTCAGAGTATCGGCAAGCCACATAGACCGGCGCCCGGTTCCCCCGACCCGCCAGCTCTTCAGGCCTTGTTCTGGTAAATCTTGATGACCGTGTCGAGCATTGCCAGGGCTTCGTCGCGCGGGCGCTGGAAGGTGTTGCGGCCGATGATCGAGCCCGAGCCGCCACCGTCACGGACGGCGCGCACTTCGTCATAGAGCCCGTCCAGTCCCTTGGCCGCGCCGCCCGAGAAAACCACGATGCGGCGCCCGGCAAAGGACGATTTCACGACATGGGCAATGCGCGCCGAAAGGCTCGCACTATCGATATCCTGCGCCTGATAGACCTTGGCCGCCTCGCTTTGCTCAAGATGTGCGGTCGGCGGTTTGACTTTGATGATGTGGGCGCCCAAGAGCGCCGCGATATGGGCCGCATAGGCGGTCACGTCGAGTGCCGTCTCGCCTTCTTTGGAGAGATTGCCGCCGCGCGGGTAAGACCACACCACCACGGCCAGGCCATGCGCCTTGGCTTCGAGCGCCAGTTCGCGCAATTCCTCGATCATCTCGAACTGCTCTTCCGAGCCCGGATAAATCGTGAAGCCGATGGCGGCGCAGCCGAGACGCAGCGCGTCCTCGACCGACGCGGTCACCGCCTGGTCTTTGC
>JAPYQV010000163.1 GCA_029937205.1 Alphaproteobacteria bacterium | reverse complement strand
TGGATGGAGACCCGCCGGGGGTCGTCGGCAGCCCTGTGGACGGGATCGAAAATCGGCGACTCGGGCATGGCCGGCATAGTGCGCTGAAGCCGCTTTCGGGTCCAGACAGGAAGCGCCGACTGGTTTATGATCGGTGCGGAAACATTTGGGGACGTGAAAATGACCACTTCCGATACCGGCCTGACGCGTGAGGTGCCTTTAGAGCCGGGCCGCGCGGCACTGCTGATTGTCGATGTGCAGAATTACTGCTGTGACCGTGCCGGCGGGGCGGTCAAGGATATGGCCGAGGCCGATTTCCAGGCCCAGTATGGCGAATATTTTGACCGCCTGGAAAATGTGGCCGTGCCCAACATGCAACGCCTGATCGCCGCCTGCCGCGAGGTTGGCGTTGAAGTGATGTATACGGTAATCGAGGCGCTCACCCGCGACGGGCGGGATCGCGGCCTGGATTACAAGATTACCGGATTACTGGTACCGCGTGGTTCGCGCGACGGGCAGGTCATCGACGCCATCGCGCCGGGCGACGACGAGATTGTGCTGGCGAAATCAGCGTCGAGCGTCTTCAACGCCACAAATGTCGAATATGTGCTGCGCAATATCGGCATTGAGCGGCTTGCCATATGCGGCGTCTATACCGATCAGTGTGTCGAATCGGCGGTGCGCGATGCCTGCGACCGGGGCTTTCTTGTGACCCTGGTGCCGGATGCCTGTGCCACCACGTCACAGACCGCGCATGATAATTCCCTGAAGGCGATCAAAGGCTATTGCCGGCAGATCGGCACCGCGGATCTGGTGGCGGAATTGGGCAATTACCGGCAGCGCCAGGCAAGTTAGGAACCGCGCCTTTCGTGGCGCTCGTAAGCCAACTTTGCGGCGGCCAAATCCTCAAGCGCCGCGCCGACGGATTTGAATAGCGTTATTTCTGTGTCTTCGCCGCGCCCCTTGGCGGCTCCTGACGTCAGGGCGTGCAGATCGGCCTGAATGTCGGCCTCGGAAATCGCTCCCGCCTTGATCGCCAGCAAAATATCTCCGGCATCCGACAGGGCGCCGCCTCTGGTGTCGACGAAGATGCGGGCGCGCGCCATTGCGTTGTCATCGGTCTCGCGCATGTCCGCCCGAAAGGCGCCGACCAGATCGAGATGCACCCCGGCGTTCAACCAGTCGCCGTGAATGAGCGGCGCCTCCGAGAGGGTGGCGCAGCTGATGATATCGGCCCACGCGGCGGACGCCGCCAAATCGTCGGTCGGTGTTACCGTGAGGCTGGGCGCCTCCAGCTTGGCCGCGAGGGCTTCGGCGCGGGCCTTGGTTCGCGACCACAGGCGCACTTCGCGGATCGGCCGCACAGTGGCATGGGCGCGGATCAGATGCGGCGCCAGGCTGCCGGCGCCGACCATCAGCAAGCGTTCCGAATTCCGGCGCGAGAGGAAATCCGAGGCCAGTGCCGAGGCGGCGGCGGTGCGCCAGCGCGTTAATACAGTCCCTTCAATCAGCGCCAGTGGCTCGCCGCTGGTGGCATCCATCAGGTAATACTGCCCGAGGACGGAGGGCAGGCCCTTTTGTGCATTATCGCCGAAAATGGTGACCGTCTTTACGCCCATCATGCCGTCCGCCTGCCAGGCCGGCATGAGCAGGAGGGTGCCGGAGGCGCCGCCGGGCACGTCTACGGTGTGATGATGGCGGGTTGGGCTCTCGCAGCCAGTGCGAAACATCTCGCGCAGCGCTTCGATGAGCGCCGG
Source organism: Alphaproteobacteria bacterium (assembly GCA_029937205.1). Classification (GTDB taxonomy): domain Bacteria; phylum Pseudomonadota; class Alphaproteobacteria; order UBA828; family UBA828; genus PTKB01. The sequence continues at coordinate 4,810 of JAPYQV010000163.1, read as the reverse complement.
GAAGTCGAGCAAATCCGCAAGTGCGTCGGCGGTGATAATCTGCATCTCAAGTGCCGCTGAGGGCTAGTCCGCCCGGTAGCCGTAATCCCGGTTGGCACGCTCGGGCGATATGTAACCCTCGGCCAGGTCGTTCTCAATCGCCGCGCGGTCGCGCTTGGCGGTCTCGCCGAAGCCGCCGCCGCCGGCCGTGCGGATACGGATGCGGTCGCCCTGATGCACGGTGATATTGGACCATTTGCTGGTCGAGGGTTTGTTGAAGGCCTCGGTCATGGTCTGCCACTCCGCGCCGCCCGAGGCCATGTACACGGTTGTGCCGGTGCCGCCGTGGCCGCCGCCGTTTAGCCCCCAGGCGCTGTGCTGGTGGCGGTCGGACAGCTGGCTGATGATCATGTCCGGATTGTCGCATCTGAGTGTGCGCGTGGTGGCCAGTCCGCCCCTATAGGTGCCGGCGCCACCTGAGTCCGGGACCAGGCCGAAATTCTCGGTGAACCAGGGATAACGTGTCTCGAACACTTCAACCGGGATGACGCGGCAATTGCCGTTGATTGAATCCGTGGCATCGTTGCCATCCGCGTATGGCCTGCCGCCCCAACCGGACAATTCGATATCGTAACAGGCAAAATATTCGTCGAATTCATGGTCCTGGCCGCCGAAGACGAAATTGGTGTGCGAGCCGCCTTCCGCCGCCATGGCGCGCGCCGGAATACCCGGCGCCAGCGCGCCCATAACCGTGCCGGCGATGCGCGGGTGGGTTTCCGTGTTGCCGCCAACTTCCGGCGCCGGATAATTCACATTGGTTATCATATTGGGCGGCGCGACGACGCGGATTGGGCGGAAGCAGCCGGAATTTTTCGGAATCGACGCATCCGTCATATGCAGGATGGCGTTGAAGGTCGCCGACCAGGTAACGCCGAGGGTGGCGTTGATCGGGCCTTTCATTTGGGCTGAGGAATCACGGAAATCGACAACGATCTCATCGCCCTGCACGAAGGCGGCGACATTGATCGCGGCGCGCTCATTACTTATCCCGTCATTGTCCATATAATCTTCAAAATCATAGCGCCCGTCCGGGACCTGGGCCAACTCGCCGCGCATGCGCGCTTCGGAATAGTCCATCAGATCGGCGCATAATTGCTGAAATTTCTCGCGCCCGAGCTTGCCGACGATGTCCTTGAGGCGTGCCGCGCCGACCTCAACGCCGCTGATCAGCGCCCGCATATCGCCGTAATTGTGCCGTGGCGTGCGCACATTGGCGAGCCACAGCTTCCACACCTCAGCGACATCCTCGCCGCGCTTTTTTATCTTCACCGGCGGTACGCGGATGCCCTCATGAAATATTTCCGTTGCCTCGGCGGGAAAGGAGCCCGGCGCCATGCCGCCCACTTCCGCGATATGGCCGATGGCGACGGTAAAGGCGATTAATTCGCCATCGACGAACACCGGCGTAAACAGCGAGTGCTCCGGCGTGTGCAGGCCGCCACGATAGGGATCGTTGTGGACGATCACGTCGCCTTCTTCGATATCGTCGAGCGGGATTTCCTGTAACGAACATTGGATCACCAGCGGCATGCCGCCGATCTGCGCCGGGCAAAACTCGGCCACCGCGTACATGTCGCCGTTCGGCGCGGCGATGGCGCAGGTGAAATCGAGCGCCTCGTTGAAGATCGTCGAATAGGACGTCTTCATCAGAGTGATGCCCATTTCGCGGCACACCGAGACCATGGTCGAATCGAGGATGCTCATGGCCACCATGTCGATCTTGCGGTCGGTGTTATTGCCCGAGCTCATCGACTGGTTCCTTTATGCGCCGGTTCGATGGCGCCGCTCAATCGTCGCCCGCACCTTCCAGGCCATAAGCTTCACGTGCCTGCTTACGCGAGATATAGCCTTCGGCCAGATCTTCCTGCACTTTGTCGAGCGACCGCTCGCCGGGATCGCCCCAGCCGCCGCCGCCCGGCGTTTGAAAGCGCATGCGATCACCCGGCTCGATGGTGACGTTGCTCCATTTGCTCGGGCTCACTTTGTTGAAGGCAACGTCGATGGTGCGCCATTCGGTGGTGTTGGCCGCCATGTGCCAGGTTCCCGCCGTGCCGCCGGAATGGCCGCCGAAAAGGCCCCACGGGCGATTGTGATGGCGGTCCGACATCTGGCTGCCGGTGATGGGGATGTCGAGGCCCTTCAATGTGCGCTGGGTGCTAAGGCCACCGCGATGTCTGCCGGCGCCGCCTGAATCTTCCACCAATTTGAATGACTCGCATTGCAGCGGAAAGCGTGTTTCGAACACTTCCACCGGAATCACGCGGCAATTGCCGTTGATCGAATCCGTCGCGTCGTTGCCGTCGGCGAAATTGCGCCCGCCCCAGCCGCTGAGCTCAATGGCGTAACAGACGAACGCCTCGCCGCTTTCTTCATCGGTACCGCCAAAGACAAAATTGGTGTGGGTCGCGCCCTCCGCCGCCATGGTGCGGTCAGGCAACGCCGCCGCCATGGCGCCGATGACAGCACCGGCGATTTTGCAATGGGTCTCGGTATTGCCGCCCACTTCCGGTGCCGGATAATCCACATTCAGCAGCGTGCCCGGCGGCGAGACCACGCGAATCGGGCGGAAACAGCCCGAATTGGTCGGGATGGATTCATCGGTGATATGCAGTATGCCGTTATAGGCGGCGGAATAGGAGACGCCGAGAGTGGCGTTGATCGGCCCCTTGGCCTGGGGCGAGGTGCCGGTATAGTCGACCACGACCTCGTCACCGTTGATATGGACGGCGACCTGGATGGTGTAGGGTTTCTTCTCGATGCCGTCATCCTCGACTTCATCGCTGAAGGTGTATTTGCCGTCCGGGATAGCGGCGATCTCGGCCCGCATGCGGCTTTCGGAATAATCCAGCAAATTGGCAACATTTAGGCGGAATTTATCCTTGCCGTACTTACGGATCATGTTGGCAAGTTGGCGTTCGCCCACATCGGTGCCGGCAATCAGCGCCCGGAGGTCGCCATAATTGTAGCGCGGCGTGCGGACGTTCGCGAGCAGCAGCTTCCACACTTCTTCGACATCCTCGCCGTTCTTCTTGATGAATACCGGCGGTACGCGGATGCCTTCATGGAAAATCTCCGTCGCCTCGCCAGCGAAGGCGCCCGGCACCATGCCGCCAATTTCGGCGAGATGGCCAATCGTCATGGAGAAGGCCATCAGTTCGCCATCGACAAAGACTGGCTGGATCAGGGTGTGTTCGGGCGCGTGTAGGCCGCCGCGATAGGGATCGTTATGAACAACCACATCGCCAGGCGCCCAGTCCTCGAGCGGGATTTCCATGACGCAGCTGCGAACCAGCAGTGGCACACCGCCGATCATCGACGGGCAGAACTCGGCCTGGGCGATCATTTCGCCGTTCGGGAAGGCCAGGGCGCAGGTGAAATCGAGCGCCTCGTTGAAGATCGTCGAATAAGACGTCTTCATCAGGGTGATGCCCATTTCGCGGCATATGGAGGTCATGGTGGAATCGATGATGCTCATGGTCACCATATCGATTTCAGGTTTTTGGCTCATCTTGGTCACTCCTTTAGGGGCGCTCGGGCGCGTCCGCTATTCCGCAATTTTTCCAATCAGCAAATTACCGTACGCATCGACGCGCAAATTTTGGTCTGGGCGCAGCACCGTGACCGACGCTGCTTCTTCGATAATCGCCGGACCGGCGATTTTCTGGCCGTCGCCGAGGCTGGCGCGGTCATAGATCGGTGTGTCGTGGCGGCCATCGTCGAAGGTGACCTCGCGGCGTGAAACAGGTTCCGCATTCGCACCGCCGCCGATGGTGGAAAATTCGGGCTTGTCAGTGAGCGACACGGTGGTCGCCTTGACGGTAATCACCTCGATCACTTCGCGCGGGATGTTGAAGCCGAAGCGGGCGAGATGCATGTCGTGGAAAGCCTGCCACAATTTCGGCGTGCTCTCGTCGGTAAAGTCGTCGAAGGAAAAGGGGATCTCGAGCTCGTAGTTCTGGCCGAGATAACGCATTTCGAGCGAGCGGTGGATTTCCACATTCTTGGCATAGCCTTGCGCCTTGAGTTCGGCGATACCGGTATCGATGAGGGATTTCATGACCTCGGAAGCGCGCGCCTGATCGAAGCGTTTCGAGGTCATTTGCACGGTGCGCTGGGTATCGACGCGGGCGTCGGTGAGAATAAAGCCGAAGGCCGAGAATTGGCCGGGATAGTTGGGCACAATGCCGCTCGGGATGCCGGCATCGTTCATCAGATCGGCGACATGGAGCGGCCCGGCGCCGCCGAAGCCGAGCATGCAGAAATCGCGCGGATCGAGGCCACGTTCGATCAGCACCGAGCGCAACGCGCCGACCATGTTGTTGTTGGCGATCTGGGTCACGGCGAGCGCTGTTTCCTCGGCCGAGCGGCCGAGTTCGTCAGCCACCGACTGAATGGCTTTTTCAGCCGCCGCCCTGTCGAGCTTCATTTCGCCGCCGAGGAAATTATCCGGATTGATGCGCCCGAGTACCAGATTGGCGTCCGTCACGGTGGCTTTTTCGCCGCCATGGCCATAGCAGGCCGGTCCCGGATCGGCGCCCGCGCTTTCCGGGCCGACTCGCAGCATGCCGCCCTTGTCGATCCAGGCGATGGAACCGCCGCCGGCGCCGATGGTGCGGATGTCAATCATCGGAATCTGGATCGGAATGCCGAACTCGATCTCGAAATTGGTGGTGAAATTCTCCTGTCCGCCGACAATCGTCGAGGTGTCGGTCGAGGTACCGCCCATATCGATGGTCACCAGATTGTCGATGCCGACCAGGCCGGCGATATG
>JAPYQV010000162.1 GCA_029937205.1 Alphaproteobacteria bacterium | reverse complement strand
ACCCCCGCCAGGCCTTCCGCGAATCGTTCGCGGCGCGCGCGATCACCATTTGCCAGGCCGAGTGCACCAAGGCCGGCGGCATTTCCGAGGTCAAGAAAATCGCCGATATGGCGGCGGCTTGGCATTTCATGGCCGCGCCCCACACCAGCCACTCGATGATTGGCGCTGCCGCCAACGTGCATTTGCTATGCGCCATTCAGAACGGCCTGATCTTCGAGGCCGATGTGGCGCCGATCAATCCGTTCCGCACCGATCTCGCACGCAATCCGCTGCAGGTGGTGGATGGTTTTATCGAACCCAATGACGCGCCGGGCTTCGGCCTCGACATCGACGAAAGCGTGCTCGAACAATATCCGGCCCAGCCGGGGCCGTGCTACATCCCAGGCTAGGCAGCATTAGGAGACAGTCCCATGAAACTCGGCATGTTCATGCATCCGATTCAGGATTTCAAACGCGGCTACCACACCCTCATGTTGGAGGATATGGAGATCATCAAATATGCCGACGAGCTAGGTTTCGATGAAGTCTGGCTGGGCGAGCATTTCGCCCTCCCCTCCGAGGCGATCCAATCGCCGCTCATGCTTTATGCCGCGCTGATACCACAAACCAAAAACATCATGTTCGGCGCCGGCGTGCTGTGCCTGCCCTATCAGCATCCGGCGATCATCGCCGGTCAGGCGGCGCAGTTCGATCATATGTCGAAGGGGCGCTTCTATATGGGCATCGGGCCGGGCGCGACGCCGCCCGATTTCGAGATGTTCAAGATCGCCGACCTCGACCGCATGGCGATGCTGCAAGAATCCATCGACATGATCCACGGCATTTGGGCGAGCGACCCGCCCTATGAATTCCACGGCGAGTTCTGGGATTTCGAAATCAAGCACAATATCCTGCCTGAGATCGGCGTCGGCGCCATGGGCAAGCCCTACCAAGACCCCTATCCGCCGGTCATGCTGCCGGCCATGAGCCGGGGCTCAGGCAGTATCCGCCTGGCGGCGCGGCGCGACTGGATGACCATTTCGGCCAATTTCGTGCCCGACGAAGTGCTCGGCGAGCATTGGGCCCATTATGCCGACGAGCGCCAGAAGCACGGCCTACCAGTCAACGGCGAAAAATGGCGCGCCGGGCGCACCCTGCTGGTCTGCGACACGGACGAAGAGGCGCAAGCTTATCTGAAGCACCCGGATTGCGCGTTTCGTTGGTATTTCAATTATATCATCGGCATCACGCGCCATGGCGGCTTCGTCCACATGCTGAAGTCCGATCCGGACATGTCCGACGACGACGTGACGATCGACTACTGCATCGACACCATCGTCACCGCCGGCAGCCCCAAGACGGTGGCCGAAAAATTGGCCCAGTTCCGCGAGGACACCGGACCATTCGAGACCCTGATCATTTCCCACCATGATTGGGTGCATAAGAAGTTGTGGCGGCGCCATATGGAACTGATGGCCACCGAAGTCATGCCACGCTTCCGCGACCTCATCGGTTGGGACAAAGAGGCGGCTGAGTGAATCCAACATGACTCGTGTCGACGGCACCACCATCCGGAATGCGACCAGCATTCCGGCAAGGGCGACCGCCCGCCCGAGTTAATACGAGGTAGCCAAGGGAGCGGACGCGACCGCCCGGCGTCTGAGGGATCAAACAAAAAAAGGAACCCCACGTGAAGATCAAGACCGTCAAAGCAACCTGGATTCACGTCCCGATCCCGGAGGCCGAGCAACACACCAGCGATTTTGGTGTCATCGGCGCCTTCGACACCACCCTGGTGCACATCGAAACCGAGTCCGGCCTTGTCGGCCACGGCGAAGGCCGCGCCTCAGTGTTCAGCAGCGGCAACAACGCGCCCCTGGTCTCACTCATCAATGACGATATCGGCCCGGCCCTGGTCGGCGAGAATGCCGGCGACCCGGCGCGCCTCTGGGAGCTGATGTATAACGGCACCCGCGCCCACTACGCTTTGGCGCGCGGACGCCCCTTCCCGGCGCTCGGCCGGCGCGGCCTCACCATCGCCGCAATCAGCGCCATCGACATGGCACTGTGGGATATTCTCGGGCGCTCGCTCAACGTGCCGGTGTGGCAATTGCTCGGCGGCCTCACCCACGCCAAGCTGCCGGCCTATGCCTCGGGCGGCTGGGCACCGGCGGAAACCATCGGCGAACAATTGCAAAACTATATCGAGCGCGGCGGCTTCAAGGCGGTGAAAATGCGCGTCGGCACAGGCGATGGAGAAGTGGCGGATTCGGTCCGCCGCGTCCACGCCGCGCGCGAGTTCCTCGGCCCCAACATCGACATCATGGCCGATGCGCACGGCACCTATTCGGTGCCCGAGGCCAAGCGTTTCGCCCGCGAAGTCACAGATTGCCGCCTCGCCTGGTTCGAGGAGCCGGTCAACGCCGACAACAAACGCGGCTGCGCCGAAGTACGCGCCTCGACCGACATCCCGATCTCCGCCGGCGAAAGCGAATTCACCCGCTTCGCCTTCCGCGACCTGGCGCTCCTAAACGCCGTCGACATCTTCCAGCCCGACCCGGCGATCTGCGGCGGCATCACGGAATGCATGCGCATCGCCGCGCTGGCGGACGCACACCAGATTCGCCTGGCGCCGCACCTCTGGGGCGGGCCGTTGCACTTCTCCGCAGGATTACAGATATGCGCAGTCTCGCCAGCGGCGACGATCATTGAGTATTCGCTTGGCGCCAATCCGCTTCTGCATGAGATGGCGGAGGAGAATTTTACAGTGGAGAATGGCGAGATGGTGATACCTGATCGGCCGGGATTGGGGATTAATATTGATGATGGGTTTGTGGAGAAGTACGCGCGGAGGTGAACTGCGCGTCCAGAGTGCCACCGAGCGCACGTTGCGGGTATTCATCGCCTTTACAACCCGCATCCTTCCTTTTCGCCGAATAGGCTATGCTGTCACGAAATCTGGGCTGGGTGTCCCTTCAATTTCAAAGTCATTCCCTTATTTTACATTTGAATCTATATTTCTACTTTAAGTAGATGTAGTTTCGTCATATCATTTCCTCCGTATTCGGTAAATTGATTCTTAAACCCTTGTCCGAATTTCTGAGGCTAGTTTAACTGCCAAAATGGCACCTCTTATAGATTGAAGCGCGTTACATATGGATGTTGAAATTATCGCTTCTAATTTCGTTTCCACGATTGCAGGTGGATTAATATTGGCGCTTCTATTTTTTGGATGCGTGAAAATATATTTCCACTTCCTCGTGTGATGGGAATTTGGTACTTCGAGGTTCACACTTCCAAAACGACATACATTCCATATAAAGGAATGATACTCAGATACACGGCTATGCTCTGGCGCGAAGGCAATAAAATTCAAGGTACCGTCGAAAAGATTTATGAAGACTCTTCAACTGGACAGAGAGAATTCGTAGGAAAAAACAGAACTAGGGGAATATTAGAGGGGTATTTAGAGAAAAAATTATTTTCTAAGGACCGCCTTTACCTTCATGTCGTGGAAGAAGGACATGGTCGAGAATCAACAAGTTATTACGACACCACGATTAATTCCGATCAAAACATGATTGGCACATTTAGCTCAATGATTGCGGACCAGCATGGTGAAATTAAATGGCAGAGAACCAATTTCTAGTCCTGTTTATTCAACTTTCTTCATTACCATTTATTATTCTATCTCGGTGTTGCGAGACATTAAACGCTTGGTGTATTCGTGAGGATTTTAATAAATGTCTCAAGGTTATTAATTCGCCTACGCATCAAATACCATTTTCATTCCTCTTTTACTTAGTGGTGGCAGAGGATCGCCGCAATGCCATACACAAGGGTGTGGATCCTTTTGCTATGATCAGGGCGGTGTATATTAGAATTCGAAATGGAGATACTCAGGGCGCGAGTACTATTGAACAACAATTCGTACGGGCAATAACCAATCGTTTCGAGAGAAATATTAGTCGCAAAATTCGAGAACAGGTATTGGCGATTGCCGTATCCCGTCGGAGAGATAAGCACCAAATAGCGCGCGCCTATCTATCAAGTGCATTTTATGGTTATGGGATTACAGGAGTGATTGGTCTTAAAAATCAATGCGGTTATAATCTCGATACGGCTCTAGATTATAAAGTATTAGAAATGATTGCTAGGTTAAAATATCCTGAGCCACTGTATCCTTCGGCGCAATGGGAAATCAAACTACAACAACGAATTGAGTATATAAGGGCATGCGCAAGACAGTTAGCAATTAATCAGACATACTCCCGCCGTAATTTCCACGCGCTTGGTTCGCCCCTCCAACCCAAACCCTTGCCTCCCCTCCGGGGAGAAAGGGCTTTTTCCGTTTGTGCGTAAATTAGACTCCGGTTCTACCGACGCTTGATGCCCCACAAACAAAAAGCGTCTGCCCGTTGATAAAACCGGAATCCGCATGCAGGAAAAACGCCGCCGCCTGGGCGATGTCTTCCGGGGTGCCGATGCGGCCGGCCGGGATTGTCGCCAGCGACGCGATGGTGCGCGGGCTGTCGGGCGGGTTGGCCTCGTTGTAGAGCTCTGTGGCGATCGGGCCGGGGCAAATGCAGTTGACGGTGATGCCGTCCGCCGCCAATTCCAGCGACCAGGTGCGGGTGAGGCCGATCAGGGCGGCCTTGCTGGCGGAATAGTTGGTGCGGAGCGCCTTGCCGAGCGCGGCGCGGCTGGCGATGTTGACGATGCGGCCCATGTTGCGCTCGCGCATGGCGGGTGCCAGCGCCTGGGTGCATTGGATGGCGCAGCGCACGTTGAGCGCCATCAGGGTGTCGAAATCTTCCAGCGAGGTGTCTTCAAGGAGCGCTGGCAGGACCATGCCGACATTGTTCACCAGACGGCTGACGGGGCCGAGTGCGAGCGCCCAATCGAGTGCCGCTTTGGTTTCTTCAATGTTGGAGAGATCGACGGCGCGGAATTCGCCGAGGCCGGCATCGTCGGGCGCGACGCGATCGAAAATAACCGGAATCAGGCCCTCGGCCTTCAGGCGGCGGCAGATCGCAAGGCCGATGCCTTGTGACCCGCCGGTGACTATTGCGTATTCTGCGGCGTAATCCGCCATTTGCCGCCTGTTTATACTTCTTTGCTCAGCCCGTCAGTCCGCCGCAGCCTGGTTGCCAAGGGCCGCGTTGACCTTCGGCATGGCTTCTTCGGCGAGCAGCGTCATGGAGCGCTTCATGGCATCCGCATCGACCCAATCCTGCGCCGTCATCAAAAGCGTACCGAAATGACCGATGTCCTCGCGTAGTGCGAGGATTTTCTCGGCCACCGTGTCCGGGCTGCCATAGATGGTGTAATTATCTCTGAGCGCCTCATGGGTGAGGTCTTCCGGTTCGTCGCCCTTGTTGACGACAAAGGCGCCCTTCATCTGGGCACGGTCGAAAATCCGGTAGAGATAATCGAAATACCAATCGGTACTGCCGTTGGCTTGCTTGACGAAGGCTTCCGCCTCGGCGTCGGTCTCCGCCACATGAATGTTGCGCGCCACGCGCCATACCTCTGGGTCTGCTTTGCGCCCCTGCTTCTCGCATTCCTCGGCATAGACCTGCCAATGGGACTTCACCGACCAATTGCCGATGAAATTGGCTGAAATGGGAATGAAATCCATCTCGGCGGCATAGCGAATGGAGCTTGAGAACGGGCTCATGGCCGAAATCGCCATAGGCGGATAAGGTTTTTGATAGGGCTTGCACATGGACCCGAGGCCGAGATCGTCGTGCACCCAGTCCTTGATGCTGATCTTCCAGAATTTGCCCTGGATGTCGTAGGGCGGCTCGCCGTCCCAGATCTGGCGAATGATATCGATCGATTCCTTCATCATGTCGTTGCGCTCGACATCCATGGTCTCGAACAGTTCGAAATCCGGCGGCAGACCGCCTGGTCCGACGACCATAATAAAGCGCCCCTTGGCGAGATGATCGAACATCGCCGCCTGCCCGGCCACCAGGCCGGGATGATATTGCGGCAGGCAGATAACGCCGGTGCCCAGTTTGATATTGCTGGTCTCATTGATCACGCTGGCGAGGAACATCATCGGCGAGGTGATTTGCTCCGCCGCGGAGGCGTAATGCTCGCCGATATAGGCTTCCGTATAGCCCAGTTTATCGGCCAGGATGATCGCTTCGCGGTCCTCCATCAGGCAGGTTTGGTAATCCTTGCCGCGCGCGTGGATCGGCATCATGAAAATCGCATGCTTCATAATTCTGGGCTCCCGTTTTTTTTGCGAATTTGCGCGATCCTACAGAGAATTATCCGTCGATGCACCACTCAAGCCCAATAAACCCTACTTTTAATCGGTGTTGGCCTACGCACCCGAAGCGCAGGTCACACAGATCGCCGCCATGGGGTCAAGTTTCAGACGCGCCGCCGCGATTTTCTCGCCGCAGGCAAGGCAATAGCCATATTCATCCTCCGCCACGCGCTTGAGCGCGGCATCGATGCGGCCAATTTCATTATCGCGCCGCCGCGCGGTCTCCTGTGCCATGGCCTGACCCTGCAGCGCATCCATGCGCGACAGCCGCCCGACCCGGGTTTGGTCGAGC
>JAPYQV010000161.1 GCA_029937205.1 Alphaproteobacteria bacterium | reverse complement strand
CACGACCATTTGGCGGCCAAGACGGCGCGCGGCATCGTCGATTGGCGGCCCGATTGGTGCCTCGGACAATTGCGCCTGGAGGGCTGCAACGCAAGCGCCGGCGTAGATGATATTTCAGTCGCCGAAGCCGCCAAACAGGGTGCGCGCACGCTGATCGTCGGTGTGGCCAACCGGGGCGGTATTATTCCTGACATTTGGCTGGATACGCTCGGTGAGGCGCTTGACTGCGGCATGGATTTGGCGAGCGGTCTGCATATGCGTCTCAGCGACATCGCCGTGCTGCGTGACAAGGCGGCAGCCAAGGGGGCGACGCTTTTCGATGTGCGCCATCCGCACCGGGACTTTCCCTTGGGCGCTGGCATTAAGCGACCCGGCAAGCGCCTACTTACGGTTGGCAGCGATGCCTCGGTCGGCAAGATGTACACCACACTAGCCATCGAGAAAGAGCTGAAAACGCGCGGCGTGGCGGCGGATTTTCGCGCCACCGGACAAACCGGTATCTTCATTGCCGGTGACGGCGTCTCGGTCGACGCCGTGGTAGCGGATTTTATTTCCGGCGCCACGGAATGGCTCTCGCCGGACAATGCCGCCGATCATTGGGATTTGATCGAAGGTCAGGGCTCGCTCTTTCACCCCTCTTTCGCTGGCGTCACCCTCGGCCTCATTCATGGCGCCCAGCCCGATGCCATCGTGCTCTGTCACGAGCCGAGCCGCAGCCATATGCGCGGCTTGCCCGATTGGCCGCTGCCCGGATTGGACGAATGCCTGGCCGCCAATTTGGCGGCAGCGCGGCTTACCAACCCTGGCGTTTTTTGTGCCGGCGTAGCAGTCAACACCAGCGCCCTTGATGAGCCGGCGGCGGCGGCTGTGTTGCAAGAGATATCGGCTGCCATGGATTTACCCTGTGTCGATCCCATGCGGGGTGGCGTCGCGCCGATCGTCGATCGCCTGCTCTAAGCATGCGCCAGCTCCGCGTCCGGACGGAATTATGGCCGATGCGCGGCACCTTCCGTATTTCACGCGGCGCGCGCACGGAAACACCGACCATAATTACAGAGATCGAACAGGGCACCGCCGTCGGGCGTGCCGAATGCGTGCCCTATCCGCGCTATGGCGAGAGCATCGACAGCGTCTTGGCGGAAATCGAAGGCTTGCGTCCGGCACTGGAAGGGGGCTTGCAGCGCGACGCATTGCAGGATGCCCTGCCCGCCGGGGCGGCGCGCAACGCCATTGATTGTGCCCTCTGGGATCTCGAGGCAAAGCAAAGCAGCAAGCGCGCCTGGGAGCTGGCCGGCATCGATCCGCCGCTGCCGGTAATCAGCGCCATGACGCTCAGCCTGGATACGCCGCAGAAGATGTCGGAAGCGGCACGCGCTTCGGCCCATTTGCCGTTGCTCAAACTGAAGGTCACGGGAGAGGGCGATTTGGAGCGCGTCCAGGCGGTGCGTGCTGGCGCCCCCAATTCGCGCCTTATTGTCGATGCCAATGAAGGCTGGCGGCCGAAGATGCTGGACAGCCTGTTGCCCGATCTCGCAGCCCTCGGCGTCGAGATGGTCGAGCAACCGCTGCCGGCCGCTGAGGACGATGCGCTGCTCGGGCGCGATCTCGCCATCCCGGTGTGTGCCGACGAGGGCTGCCACACCCGCGCCGACCTTGATCGCCTCGAAGGCCGTTATCCGATGATAAATGTGAAACTGGATAAAAGCGGTGGACTGACCGAGGCGCTGGCCTTGGTGCAAGAGGCGCGCGCGCGCGGCTTCGAGATCATGGTCGGCTGTATGGTTGGCTCGTCGCTCGCCATGGCGCCGGCGCTCCTTCTGACGCCGTTTGCCGATTATGTCGATCTTGACGGCCCTCTTCTGCTGGCGCGCGATTGCCAGCCGGGGCTGCGCTATGACGGCGTAATGGTGCATCCGCCGGAGGCTGAATTGTGGGGTTGATTGACCCTCTCCGGGCCGTGGCGCATAATTTTTTGCACTTGCGAAATGACTGGCGGACACCTCGATGACGGATACTCCCAAACAAACCCTGGATGATTGGCGTGACTTGGCGGCCAAGGAACTGAAAGGCCGCGATGCCGAATCGCTGACCTGGGAAACCCCTGAGGGAATCAACGTCAAGGCGCTCTATACGGCTGAGGATTTAGAGCAGTTGGAAGGTGAGGCCGGGTTGCCGGGCTTTGATCCGTTCACGCGCGGCGTGCGCGCCACCATGTATGCCAACCGGCCGTGGACGATCCGCCAATATGCCGGATTCGCCACCGCCGAGGAATCGAACGCCTTCTACAAACGCAATCTCGCCGGCGGCCAGAAAGGTCTCTCGGTTGCCTTCGATCTGGCGACACACCGGGGCTATGACAGCGACCATCCCCGGGTGCGCGGCGATGTCGGCAAGGCGGGCGTCGCCATTGACAGCGTCGAGGACATGAAAATTCTGTTCGACGGTATCTCGCTCGGCGAGGTCAGCGTTTCGATGACCATGAACGGCGCCGTGCTGCCGGTTATGGCGGCCTATATCGTTGCCGCTGAGGAGCAGGGGGTCGCCCCGGACAAGCTCTCGGGCACCATCCAGAACGATATCCTTAAGGAATTCATGGTGCGCAACACCTATATCTACCCGCCCGAGCCCTCCATGCGCATCGTCGCTGATATCATCACGCATACCGCCAAACACATGCCGCGTTACAACTCGATCTCGATTTCCGGCTATCATATGCAGGAGGCCGGCGCGACGCTGGTGCAGGAACTTGCCTTCACCCTGGCCGATGGCCTCGAATATGTCCGTGCCGCTGTTTCGCAAGGCCTGCCGGTCGATAATTTCGCGCCGCGGCTCTCATTCTTTTTTTGTGTTGGCATGAATTTTTTCATGGAGGTGGCCAAGCTGCGCGCCGCTCGCCTCCTCTGGGCGCGTATCATGGCCGAGTTCGAGCCCAAGGATGCGCGCTCCTCCATGCTGCGCATGCATGTCCAGACTTCCGGCGTTTCCCTGACCGCGCAGGATCCCTACAACAATGTCGTCCGCACCGCCTACGAAGCCATGGCGGCGGTGCTCGGCGGCACCCAATCGCTACACACCAACTCGCTTGATGAGGCGGTGGCGTTGCCGACGGATTTCTCGGCCCGTATCGCGCGCAACACGCAGCTTATCCTTTCGGAAGAAACCGGCATCACCCATGTGGTGGACCCGCTCGGCGGCTCCTATTACGTCGAATCGCTCACCCATTCGATTGCCGCCGAAGCCTGGCAGCTTATCGAGGAGGTCGAGGCGTTGGGCGGCATGACCAAGGCGGTCAGTGCCGGCATGCCGAAGCTGCAAATCGAGGAATCCGCTACCCGGCGCCAGGCCCGGATCGACAAGGGTGAGGAAGTTATCGTCGGCGTCAATAAATATCAGAGCGGCGAAGAAGACATGCCGGAACTGCTCGACGTCGACAACAGCGCGGTGCGCGAGGCGCAGATCGCGCGGCTCGAGAAAATTCGTAGCTCGCGCGATGGCGGCGCCTGCCGGTCAGCTCTTGATGCGCTGCGCGCCGGAGCGGCCAGCGATGCCAATCTTCTCGCCCTGGCCATAGATGCCATGCGCGCGCGTGCCACCGTGGGCGAGGTTTCCGATGCCCTGGAAGTGCAATTCACCCGTCATCGGGCGACGACACGGGCGGTTTCCGGCGTCTATGCGTCTGCTTATGCCAATGACGAGGAATTCACCAACATCCGTTCCGATGTGGCCGCCTTCGCCCGGCGTGAGGGCCGCCGGCCGCGCCTTCTGGTGGTCAAGCTTGGCCAGGACGGCCACGACCGGGGCGCCAAAGTGATCGCCACCGCGTTCGCCGATATCGGCTTCGATGTGGATATCGGTGCGCTTTTTCAAACACCCGAGGAAGCAGCCCGCGAAGCGGTCGAAAACGATGTGCATGTGGTTGGCGTCTCCAGCCTCGCCGCAGGGCACAAGACTCTGGTGCCGGAATTGCTGGCGGCGCTGAAGGCGCAGGGTGCGGAGGATGTGCTGGTGATTTGCGGTGGCGTGATCCCGCCCAAGGATTATGACTATCTAAAGAAAGCGGGCGTTGCCGCTATTTATGGCCCTGGCAGCCATATTCCCAAAGCCGCCGCCGAGATCATGTCTCTAATTGAGAATAATTAATTCCGCTCCCGGATTGTTTGTCGCCTGTTCAGTTAACATTTAATGACGCGCTCGGAAGATTCGTGAGGGAGCAAACGGTGTGACTCAGGCACACGTCTATACCTCCGGCGAAAGGCTGGCCGACAATATCGGCCATGTGCTTAGCGTCGGTGCCAGCATTGCCGGGTTGATCATGCTGGTCTTGGTGGCGAGCCGCTATGCCGGGGCGCTCCCGATCGCCAGTTTCGCGCTTTATGGCGGCACGCTATTGCTCGTCTTCAGCGCCTCGGCGCTCTACAACATCGTTCGCGGGGGCGCCTTCAAGAAAATTCTGCGCCTGCTCGATCATTCGGCAATTTATCTTATGATTGCGGGTACTTACACACCTATTGCCTTGAACAGCATCCTGGGTGCCTGGGGCTGGAGTCTGTTTGGCACCG
The DNA here is from genome assembly GCA_029937205.1 of Alphaproteobacteria bacterium. Taxonomy (GTDB): domain Bacteria; phylum Pseudomonadota; class Alphaproteobacteria; order UBA828; family UBA828; genus PTKB01. The sequence continues at coordinate 2,021 of JAPYQV010000161.1, read as the reverse complement.
TATGGGGGCTAGCTTTCACTGGCGTCGCGTTGAAGCTGATTTTCCCCGGCCGCCTGGAAAAACTCTCGATCATGCTCTATTTCGCCACCGGCTGGGCCGGCCTTGCCGCCATCGAGCCCCTGGTGGCCAATCTGCATTGGGTGGCGCTCTCGCTTTTGGGCATTGGCGGCTTCTTTTACTCAGCCGGCGTTGTCTTCCATCTCCGGACGCGTCTACGCTATCACAATGTCATTTGGCACGCTTTCGTCATGGCCGGCGCCATGTGCCACTATTTTTCCATAATTTATTTCGTTCGCCCGAGCCTCTAACGCAGCAGATGGATTGCGAAAAGGTGGATTAATCCCTACCTATTGATTGTGCCGCTCGGCGCGCTCTCGAACGAAACGTTTGGATCTCCATGGTCAACATGCCCCGCGAAGCCCGAGAAATGCCGGAACCGTCTTCGCGCTCGCATTTTCACACCATCCGCACGCTGCTGCCCTATCTGTGGCAACCCTCGCTGGAGATGCGCACGCGCGTGGTCTTGGCCATATTCCTCCTGGTGCTGGCCAAAGTCGCGAACGTCTATGTGCCGATCCTCTACAAGCAGGCGATCGACATATTGGGAGAAGATCAGGCGGCCATCATTGTGGTGCCGATTGGTCTGTTGATCGCCTATGGACTGGTGCGTGTGGCCACGGTGGCGTTTGGCGAAATGCGCGATGCGATATTTGCCAAAGTTGCGGAGCGCGCCATCCGGAAAGTTTCGCTGCGCGTCTTCGAGCATTTGCACAGATTGTCGCTTCGCTTCCATTTCGAGCGCCGCACCGGTGGTCTCTCGCGCGCCATCGAGCGCGGCGTGAAGGGCATCGAATTTCTGCTTACTTTCATGCTGTTCAATATCCTGCCCACCCTGGTCGAGGTCGTCATGGTGTGCGGCATTTTGTGGTGGTTCTATGGCGTAATTTACGCCGCCATCACTTTTGTCACCATTGCCGCCTTCATCGCATTTACGCTTGCGGTGACCGAATGGCGGCTGAAATACCGCCGGCGCATGAACCAGCAGGATTCAGAGGCCCATACCAAGGCCATCGACAGCCTGCTCAATTACGAGACGGTCAAATATTTCGGCAACGAGGCGCACGAAGCGGAGCGTTTCGATCGTTCGCGGCAGCGCTATGAAAAGGCAGCGGTGCAGAGCAAAACCAGCCTGTCGCTGTTGAATATCGGCCAGGGTACAATCATTGCCATTGGGCTTACTGGCATTACCATCAAAGCGGGTTACGAAGTCGCCGCCGGTACCATGACGCTGGGTGATTTTGTCCTCGTAAATACCTATTTGATCCAACTTTATATCCCGCTCAATTTTCTCGGCTTCGTCTACCGCGAGATCAAGCAATCGTTGACCGATATGGAAGCGATGTTCGAGCTCACGCAATTGTATCCCGAGATTGAGGACAAGCCGGGCGCTAAAGCACTTGAGTTGCGTGACGGCGAAATACGATTTGAGAATGTGCGCTTCGCCTATGATGAGCGGCGTACGATCCTCGACGATGTGTCGTTTACCGTTCCGGCCGGCGACACGGTGGCCATTGTCGGCGCTAGCGGCGTCGGGAAGTCCACCATCTCGCGCATTCTGTTCCGCTTCTACGATATCGAGAGCGGCACCGTGCGCATCGATGGCCAGGATGTGCGTGACGTGACGCAGAGCTCGCTGCGCGCAGCCATCGGCATCGTGCCGCAGGATACGGTGATGTTTAATGACACCATTTTCTACAACATCGCCTATGGCCGCACGGGCGCAAGCCGCGCCGAAGTTGAGGAAGCGGCGCGTCTCGCACATGTGCATGATTTCATCATCGCCATGCCGGACGGCTATGACACCCAGGTCGGCGAACGCGGGCTCAAGCTTTCGGGCGGCGAGAAGCAGCGCGTCGCCATTGCGCGGACGATCCTGAAAGACCCGCGCATCATGCTCTTTGACGAGGCGACCTCGGCGCTCGATTCCAAAACGGAAAAGGAAATCCAGGACAATCTCAAGG
>JAPYQV010000160.1 GCA_029937205.1 Alphaproteobacteria bacterium | reverse complement strand
TTTTGGGGAAAACCTGTCCTCAGAACCCCGGCGGGAAGCCCCGGCCGCCGCGCTCCAGCGTAATCCACCTTGTTTCGGTAAAGGTATCCGTCGCCCACCGTCCGCCGTGACGGCCGACGCCAGAAGACTTCAAGCCGCCGAAGGGCGCGTGAGGCTCATCGTTGACAGACGAACAATTAATGTGACACATGCCGGTTTCCAGCTTCTGGGCGATTCCCAGGCCCCGGTATTCGTCCTTGGTGATGACCCCCGATGACAGACCGTATTCCGTATCGTTGGCGATGGCTACGGCTTCTTCATCGGTGCCAAATGGAATCACCGATACTACCGGTCCGAAGGTTTCATCCCGATATAGGGTCATATCCGATGTCACGCCGGTGACTATCGTCGGTTCGACAAACCGGCCGTCCACTTTGCCCCCAAGGACAATCTCAGCGCCTTTCTCTAAGGCGTCGTCGATCTGAGACTTCACTCTTGCCACCTGCCGGTCATTGATCAACGGGCCGATCATGTGGGATTTGTCTTTCGTGGTGTCACCGATTTTCAACTTTGAAGCTCGCTCTTTGAACCGGTCAAGAAATTCCGGCAGAACGCTCTCCTGGACCAGAATCTTTTCCACCGACATGCATATCTGGCCTTGGTGCATAAAGCTGCCGAAATTTGCAGCCCCGGTGGCCCGATCCATATCCGCGTCATCACAGACGATCAGCGCATTCTTGCCGCCGAGTTCGACACAGCATTTCTTCAGGTGCGCGCCAGCACGGGCGGCAATCTCCCGGCCTACGGCAGTGGAGCCCGTAAAGGAAATTCCTTTCACCAGAGGATGCTCGACCATTTCCTCGCCAACTGTGGAAACATTGTCGCGGGAACATGTAATGACATTGAGCACGCCACCGGGCACACCAGCTTCTTCGAAAATTTCCGCAAACAGTAGCCCACCGCAGTATGGTGTTTCCTCCGACGGTTTGAGCACCACCGTATTACCGGCGGACAGCGCAAAGGCGATGCCTCGCGCCGTCAGTAGGGTTGGAAAATTCCAAGGACTGATGACCGACACCACCCCCATGGGGCGGCGGATCGCCATGGACAACTTGCCGAACTCTGATGGGATGATTTCGCCGATGGCAGCGTAATTCATCGCCGCCGCCGCATAGAAAATCTCCGGCACATAGCTGGCTTCGAACATGCCCTTGCCGAACCAGCCGCCGGCCTCTCCCTGCAGCGCCGAGACGATATCCATTTTCCGCTTTTCGAAAATCTCCGCGATCTTGATCATGAAATGGGCGCGCTGGTTAAAGGAGAGTTCAGACCACTTTTCGAAAGCGTGATTTGCGGAGTCGATAGCGCTTTGGACTTCGTTGATTCCCACATCCGGAACCTCGGCCCAGAGGGTATCGTCCGAGGGATTCATGTCGAAAAACGTGTTCTCCGTGGGCCACCACCTGCCGCCGACATACATGTCAGTGAATATCTTTTTCATCTCTGCATCCTTTACCGATCCTGAATATCTCCCGTTCTTGACCTCATGGTCATAATATGATCGGATTGTCTTTGCTCCGCACGTTTAATTAAATCATGAATATTGCATTTGAGGGTATCGCTGGTGGGTAGACGTTCAAGCCTTCGGGTTTTCACCCGCGTGGTGCCGCCGAGATATGCCCTCAAAACGGCCTGGTCATTCGCCAGGGCCTCCGCTGTCCCCTCGCCCGTAATTCGTCCTGTCTCCAGAAGATAGCCGCGATCGGAAATGGCTAGGCTCTGTTTGACATTTTGTTCAACCAGCAGAATGCCGACACCGGATTTGCGAATTTCCGCCAGGGCCTTGAATAGTTCGGAACATAGAAGGGGTGACAGACCCAATGACGGCTCATCCAGCATAAGAATCGACGGGGCGGACATCATCGCTCGACCGACCGCTACCATCTGCTGTTCGCCGCCGCTCATGGTGCGGGCGATTTGTTTGCGGCGTTCGGCAAGCTTAGGAAAGAGCGTCATCACGTGGTCGAGATTAGCCTCCTCCTCGCCTCGCGCCCGTCGGGGATAGGCGCCGAGCATCAGATTTTCCAAAACCGTCAATTCACCAAACAGATCCCGGCCTTCCGGCACCATAGAAAGTCCGGCTTCGACGATCTGATGGGGATCCCAATCGGAAATGGATCTGCCGTCAATGAAAATTTTGCTTTCCTCCTCATGGTCAATCAATCCCGAGATGGTTTTCAAAAGTGTGCTTTTGCCGGCTCCATTCGCTCCCAGGATGGTGACAATCTCACCGGGCTTGATGTTGATCGACACGCCGGCCAACGCCAAATGGGGGCCATAGAAAACCGAAAGATCACGGCAGTCAAGCATCGTCATCTCCCAGATAGGCGCGGACGACTTCAGGATCGTTGAGCACATCTTCGGGAGAACCTTCGGCGATTTTGGCGCCACTGTTCATGGCGACGCACCGGTCACAGAGGCTCCGGATGGCATCCATGTAATGTTCGACGACAAGGATAGTGCGACCTTCATAGCGCAATCCGCTGACCAGATTGATGCCGATTTTCATCTCCGGTGGATTCAGACCCGCCAGCCATTCGTCCAGCAAGAGAAGCTTCGGGTCCGATATCAGCGCCCGCGCCAGTTCTACGCGCTTTTGGTCGATATAAGTGAGGGCAATCACCGGCACCTGTTCCTTGCCGCCCAATCCGACATGTTCGATCAGGTACTTGGTGCGCCGTTTCAACTTTGCCCCCCAATACCGGCGATAACCGAAAACGCCGCCGGCGGCAACATTCTCCATCACTGTCATGCTCGGCAGCATCCTGACAAGCTGAAAGGTGCGGGCGACGCCGTGTCGGGCAACCTGGTGTGGGGGGCGGCCGGAAATTTCCCGACCGAACACTTGGACATGACCCGAACCGGGTTTCAGTTCTCCCGAGATCAGATTCAACATCGTGGTCTTACCCGATCCATTCGGCCCGATGAGACCAAGAACTTCGCGGTCCTTAATATCGAAAGACATGTTATCGACGGCGACCAAACCACCGAATTTTTTTGTGACATTACGAATGGATAGAGCGGAAGTATCGGTCATGGCGATACCCGCCACTCTTTATACTTGGCCCAATACTTTTCACCCAGTCCGACAAACCCGTGGGGGATCGCGTAAACGATCAAAAGAAAGGCCACCCCTAACATCAAAGCCGTTTGATTGGGGAACTTCGCCGTAATCAGATCCCAGACCAGAACAAAGGGCACTACGCCGAGAATTGGCCCCCAAAGTCGGTGGGCGCCACCGATCAACGCCGTGATGACAACCAGAAAGGACAGCATAGGACTGAAGGCCATGGTCGGTTCGATATAAGTCCACCTTGGCGCAAGGATCGCCCCGGTGAGTGCTGCGATGGATCCTGAGACCATAAACAAAAAAATCTTGGTCTGCGCCGTATTGATGCCGCTGTGAGCGGCGACGACTTCACTGTTGCCGATAATTCTGAGTGCAAAACCGAGACGCGACCGATTGATCCACCAGCCGATCAGGTAGACGAATGCCGCCAGTATCAGAAGCTGCCAGTAGATCATTTTTTCATCGACATTGGTCAGAACATAAAGCCCGCTGCTGGTACCTAATGTTGTCTGACCCCAGGTCATGAGCTGGCGAATAAGCTCGGCGAGCCCGAGGGTGAAAATGACGAAATATACGCCCGAAAGCCTCAGTGTTGCCAAACCGACAAGACCGGCGAGGACGGCACCGACCAGCGCGGCGATCATGACCAAGAGCGGGAAGGGCATGATTTCGAGACCGCCACCAACCACATACATGCCGAGCCCGAAAAAGGCCGCCGTGGCAAGAGATATGTAGTGGGTCGGCCCGGAGAACAACGTCCAGGATGTCGAAAGGACCGTATACATGGCAATGGTGACACCAAGTGATAGCCCATACCCCGTATTAAAAACGGGTAGTAGGGCCGCGGCCGCGAAAAGAAAAATACCCGCCAGCAAGCCATAGAGTTCCCGGCGCGTCATGTTGACTTTCTGCCGAACATGCCTTCGGGCCGGAACATCAACACGAGTATGAAAAGCAGGTAAGCAGCGGCAAGGGTCAATCCCGGATCGATCAGGCTGGCCACAGCGGTCTCGGCAAATCCCAGAACGAACGCTGCGATGATGGTGCCCCGAACGTCTCGGACGCCGCCCATGATGACGATCACCAAGGCCTTCATGGTGAAGATAACGCCGACCGAGGCGTCGAAGGTCAGGAACATGCTGAGCAAAGCGCCCCCGGAGGCCGTGACGGCACCCCCCAGCGCAAAGGCCAGAGCCGATGCTCGTGGCACATTGATCCCAACCAAACTTGCGGCTTCCGAATTGACGGATATGGCCCGCATGGTCAGACCTGCCCGCGTCCGATTGAGCCAAATGTAGAGGCCGGCGCAAAGCACGACAGCAAAAAGAAAGGCGACGATGCGATTTAGCTCATAGGCCTGTCCAAGAATTTGAAATGGGACTTCTAAGTAAGAGTAGTTGAAATATTCACCACCAAATACGGCGAGCATGATGCCGACCAGGATAAAGCTTTGGCCGAACGTGGAGAGGATGCTGCTGACCTCCAGTTGACTTTCCGACTTGGCGCGTTTGACTAGGGGCCTCAAAAAAATTTTGTAGATCAGCCAATTCAGGATAAAGGCCAGGGGAGCGACCAGGGCGATCGACAGGATTGGGCTGAGACTTGCGCTGGTGAAAATCCAAAATGCTGCAAAGGATCCCGCCACCAGCATCTCGCCATTGGCGAGATTCATGATTCGGGCGAGGCCGTACTGAAGCTGTAAGCCCATCGCCATGAGGGCATAGGCTCCACCCAACATTCCGCCGATAATGAGAATGTCCATGACGGATAAAATAAACCGCAGATTCAACTCGCAAGTGCAACACTGTACGAATCTAAAACGATTGGTTTTTCGACCAAGTACAAAACGATCGTCAGGATAAGTATCTGAAACTAAAAGACAAAATCTGAATTGTATTGAGCTAACTTACTGAAATCGCGTACTATCTAAGTGTTGCACTTGCGAGTTGACTTCAGGAACTAAAAGAAACTCCCGGTGCGGACGCGTTGCCTGCACCGGGAGTGAACGAAGAAGCTTACCAGCTGGATTTAGACTTTACAGGTTTAGCGCCGGGACGGCCTGTCGAGCTTACCCCATAAAACTTTCCACCTTGCCACTGGCCGACCGTCCAATATTTTTCGTTGTTCTGGTTTTCAAAAACGATCGGTCCCATGACGGTTTCGAAGCGGTTTTTCTTGATGTAGTCAATCACTGCTTTCCGGTCTTTCGATCCGACTCCTTCGATGGCTTTTTCAAGGATCTGGAAGGTCGCATAGACCATGCCGCTGGCCCAGTAATCCGGGGATTTGCCGGTGGCTTTCTTATGGGCTGCAAAATAGGCCTTCATCGCATCCGTATCAGGATTGATGCCGCCGGCACCCAGGATACCTTCAGCGGATTTGCCGAATTTACCGCCGAAAGCCGGGAAGGCGGTGGCGACGGCCGTGTAAAAGGCCTTCACATTGAGGCCCTGCACTTTTGCTTGGGCGGTTAAGCCGAACGTATCGGGCGGGTATGACCAGGCGACAAAGGCGTCGGGTTTGGAGGCCTTGGCGCCGCGCACGACCGGCGAAAGGTCAGGCGACCCGAGCGGATAGGACTTGTCATAAACAATTTCAAATCCGGCATCCTTGAAGATCGGCCGGGCCGCATTCGCAAGCTCAATACCAAACGCATCGGCAACGTTTACCATGGCGACGCGCTTGCCGATTTTGCCATCATCTCGCATTTGTTTCAGCACCTTCGCCACCGAGCCGGCGAATGCTGTCGTCGAACCGAGGGTGAAGAAGATGTTGGAGTAGCGTTTGGTGAGTGCGTCGATCTGATCCGTGATCGTAGTATGCGTGATCAACGGATAATTAAACTTGGCGAAGATAGGCGCTGTCGCCAGATTCAAGCCCGTGCCGTAGGGTGCCAGGATGAAATCCACCTTGTCCTGAGTCGCGAGACGCTGAATGTTCTTGATCGCTTCGCCCGGATTGGTGCGGTCATCATATTCGATCAGCTCGACTTTGGCTTTGCCGCTTTTGAGTTGCAGGCCGCCACGGGCGTTAACCTGCTCGACCCACAGTTTGACGTTGGGCCAGTATGTAACGGTCGAGCCGCCGGCCAGCGGACCTGTCTTGGGCGCCGAAGCACCGATCTTGATTGTTTGCTGAGCCATTGATGGCAATGCAATCGAAAGGGCCGCGATAGCAACAGCGGTAAACAATGCTTTTTTGTAATTCATCGTGAACATTTCCAAGTCTCCTGTGTGGCTAGTTAAGTTATTTTTTTACTTCATTACGGCCGTATCCGACCGGAATAGCTGAGCTGCTTTTCAGTATTGATAGACCATTTTTTACCTTTTCAGTATGAGTTTTTGTGATAGCCCAGAATACGTCTGGACTGCCCCATAGCCAGTAGCTATTGCAACACCTGCTGCCAGCCAGGTGCGGACGTTGCCTTCATGTTGAAGCTAAGTGGAAGTGTGGCAAACTGATGGTGAAAAAGCAAGCGAAACCACTGTGGCGAGACGCAGT
>JAPYQV010000621.1 GCA_029937205.1 Alphaproteobacteria bacterium | reverse complement strand
GTATACAATGGCTCAGTAGATACCGCGCAAGCGATTTCTGTTCATGATGTGACCCACGTTACCCTCGTGCCTTCCGACCTTACGAACATGTTGGATACGCTGCCCAGCGATTATGTTAAGCCTAAAAATCTTACAATATTCACCATTGGCGGACCTGTATCGGATCACCTGCGGGAGCGCGCGAACCGGGATCTGGAAGCAAATTTGATCCAAAATTACAGTGCCAGCGAAGTCTTCCCGGTCTGCACCATTAATGCCGACGGGGTTGGCATCGTTTTCCCTGGGGTTGAGGTCGAAGTGGTCGACGATAACCACCGCCCGTTGATCGGGCAGCCCGGTCTGATACGGGTGAAAAGCGCCAGCTGTGTCGACGGCTATGCGGACAATCCAAGTGCGACGGCGGCGCAGTTTCGCGATGGCTGGTTTTATCCGGGAGACGTCGGCGTGATGCTCGACCCGCGCTCCCTGAAGCTGCTCGGAAGAGCGGATGACCTGATCAATATAGGGGGACATAAAATCAATCCCGCTCATATCGAAGAACAGTTGCAGAGCGTGATATCGGCAGAGGATTTTTGCGTCACGGCACTCCCCGACAGCGATGGCAATGGCAAATTGTGGATCGCCGTGGTGCTCAAACCTTCGGAAAATATGGCGAAGGTGGCAAAGATTGCTGGCCCGGTGATTGCGCCGCACTTGGGAGACGTTAGCTTCATTAAAGTTCAAAAGATTCCAAGAACGACGACAGGCAAAGCAAAACGCGGCGAACTGAAAGCCTTGATTTCAGAACACCAAACATCATCCGCCACGTCATGAGCGAGTGTGATCTGCTCGCTTGGCAATCAAGCTAAGCGTTAGGCCTAAAAGCCCTCGCTACGCTATGCTTGCCGCATGCAGCCCTTAGCCCTCGATACGCTCGCCGACCTGGATAAAGCCCACTACGGTTTGGCTGCGCATTGTTGGCGCTGCGAAAGATGGCACGATTTCGATATTGCTGAATTTGTGGCGAAGCACGGTGACCGCTCAATACTCGATTTCAGGCCGCGATGTCGTGTCTGCGGTGAACCGGCCAGCAAGCAGGTGACGCCGCCCTCGAAGAAATTTGACGGCTACCCGAAATAAGCGCCATCGACAGATTACGGCCTTTAAATCTTCTGCCATTGCCATGGCATTTCGAATTTTTCTGCATCAATAGAAATTCTGACAGGTAACATTTTTATGACGCACGATGAATTCAATGAATATTGCCAAGCGCTCCCGTCAACGACCTATGTCATGCAGTGGTGATCCTCCCCCAATTGATTGGTCCAACCTTATAGTTAGTCGAGGAGGATCAAGAGATGGGAATCAAGAGACACAGACCGGAAGAGATCGTT
>JAPYQV010000159.1 GCA_029937205.1 Alphaproteobacteria bacterium | reverse complement strand
ATGCCGCCCAGTCCGGCGATCGGGAAGCTGTACCACAAATTCATTTCGAGATAACGCCCGAGCAGCGCCGTGGAATAGGCGCCGAAGGCGAAGATGGCGACTTGCGCCAGCGAAAAAATACCGGCCAAGCCAAACACCAAATTCCATTGGCTGACAACGGTGGCGTAGCAATACATGATCAGCACGGCGGCCAGGATAAAGCGCGGAACGCCGAAAAATGGAAAGGCGAGCGCGACCCCGAGCAGGATCGCGAAGATGACAAAATCGCGGTGTTTCCAAACTCTTTCCATGGTCATTGTCTCGCCACCGTTGAGCGCCCGAAGATACCGGCGGGCTTCCAGATCAGGGCGAGGATCACCAATATCAATATCGCGGTGAAGCCGTATTGATCAGCGATTAGCACTTTCACGGTCGCTTCGACCATGCCGATCAGCAGCGCCGCATAGAGCGCGCCGGTGAGATTGCCGAGACCGGCCAGCACGATCACGATAAACGCCTTCAACATCAAAGCGCCGCCCATCAGGGGGTGAATTTCCTTGAACGAGCTGAGCATGATGCCGGCAACGCCGGCCAAGGCGCTAGAGAGTGCGAGAACGGCAATATAAACATTACGCACGCGCACGCCCATCAGGCGCGCCGCATCGCTGTTTTGCGCCACGGCGCGAATGGCGCGGCCGAAGGCGGTGCGTTTGAGAAATGCCGCGAGGATCAGGATAAGGATCAGGGCGGCGCCCCAAATGATGATGCGTTGATAGCTCACCGGCACGTCGGCAACGAGGAAGGAATCGGCGCCCATGGAAAGCGGCTGGGCGTAGGGCGAGGAATGAAAGAGCTCGGACAGAAGCTTCAGGAGGCCGGCCTCCATGGCCATGCCGAGGCCGAACGTGGCGATAATGATGGTGGTTTCAAAATCGCGCTGCTTGATCATCCAATGGGCGGAAGCAAAATAAACGAAGGCGCCCATCAGGCCGCCGCACAGCATGGCGAAGGGCGCCGCGAAGATCAGCGGCAGGCCGAAAAATTCGGCCCACAGAAGGGCGAAATAGGCGCCCAGCGTCATGATGATGCCATGCGCCATATTGAGCATGTTGAAGGCGCCCCAGACCAGCACCAGGCCGACCGCCGCCAAAGCGTACATGGCGCTGAAAGTGAGACCGCTTACGATAATCTGGACAAAGAAATCCATGCGCTCAGCTACTCTCTGTCTCGAAATTGGCGTGCACGTTCATCATTATCCACCAAGATAGGTTTCGAGCACTTGTGGGTTCGATTCCAACTCCTTGCCGCCGCCGTGCCACACAATGGTGCCGGTATCGACAAGATGAATTTGTTCCGCCAGATCGATGATCCGGCTGGCATTTTCCTCGACCAGCAGAAGCGTCCGCCCCTGCTTCTTGAGATCCTTGATGATATCGTAAATCTGGTCGATGACGATCGGCGCAAGGCCGAGCGAAGGCTCATCCATCATCAAAATCTCGCCGCCCGAGAGCAGGCCGCGGCCGATCGCCAGCATGCGCCGCTCGCCGCCCGACAACGTCCGCGCCATCTGCGAGGTGCGCTCCTTGAGACGCGGCAGCAGCGTGTAGATTTCTTCCACATTCTGCTCGAATTTGGCGTTCGCCTGCTTGAGATAGGCGCCCATGCGCAAATTGTCGTACACCGACATTTCGGGAAACAGCATATCGCCCTGCGGAATCATCACCACGCCGCGCGAGACGATTTTTTCCGCTTCCATGCCGTCAATGCGCTCGCCGTCAAATGTAATCGTTCCCTTGGTCGGCCTTAACAGGCCCGAAATGCAGCGCAGCAGCGTCGTCTTGCCGTGGCCGTTCGGGCCGAGCAGCGTGATCAGCGAGCCTTTCGGCACATCGAAGGTGATATCGTTAAGGACATTTTGACTTTCGTAACCGGCGTGCAGGCCTTCAACCCGGAGGAGCGCTTCAGCCATTTTGCACCCTTTCAGCCATCATATGCTGGAGGCGGTCGGCGGTTCCTTCGCCAAGATAAACCTCCACCACTTTGCGGTCATTGAGAAGGCCCTGGCTGTCGCCTTCATATATTTTTTCGCCGTGGTGCATGATCACGACACGCTTCGAGAGTTGCAGCAAAAAGCGCATCACATGCTCGATCAAAATAATGGTGACACCTTCGGCGATCACGCCCTGGACGATCTCCATGACATCGTCGACCTCATTTGGGTTGAGGCCGCCGACGGGCTCGTCGATCAACAGGAGTTTGGGCTCGGTGGCAAGGGCGCCCGCCATCATCAGTAATTTTCGGTCGAGCACCGGCAGATCGCGCACGATGAGATCGGCTTTGTCTTGAAGACCGCACAGGACAAGCGCGCGTTCCACACGTTCGCGCATTTCGCGGTTATAGGTCATGCGCGGAAACCAGCCCTTGTCGCCCAGCCCGAAGGAGGCGCCAACAAGCGTATTTTCCTGAATCGACATGGATTCAAAGCCGGCATTGAGTTGGAAAGTCCGGGAAATGCCGAGATGGCAAATTGCGTCGGCTTTCTTTGTCGCGATCGGGATTCCGTCGAGGGCGATTTCACCGCCCGTGGCCGGATTAATACCCGAAATTACATCGAGAAAAGTCGTTTTGCCGGCGCCATTGGGGCCGCCAATACCAATGACGTCGCCGGGAAAGACATCCAGGCTAAAATCATTAACCGCCGCCAGCCCGCCGAAATATTTAAATACATTTCGGCAGGCCAACAGCGGTCGAGTTTCTTCGTTAGACATTGGTCAGTTTATTTACGCTGACTTCTAGTTTGTCCTCTACCTGACTTAACTCAGCCAGGGCGGGTTTAACCATTCGGCGCTGGCATAAGGCTCCGGCGCCACAAAGACCACATCCTTGGTCCAATCCTGGCACTGCATGATCAATGTCGGCATGCCGAGCGAGGTATCAATGGTTTCTGCCGGATACGGTTGCGCAGCTTGGCCCCACATAAATTTGATGGTGCCGACCACGCCACGATAAATCTGCTCGCGCAGGAAGTGGCAGACCTTCTTGTTCTGCTCGATGCCGTCATAGGGATCGCCACTGCCACCCGCACGCGCGGCCGCGATGGCCCACGTGAAGTAGGAGTCATAAACCTGACCCGCAGCAGACGGCGAAGCGTCGGCACCATAGCGATCACGCGTCTTCTTGTAGAAGGCGAGACCGATCTCATCCTGCAACGTGCCGATGGTGGTCGAGCAGAACACGCCATGACCGGTTTCCTTGACGATGTCGAGGAACGCGCGGAGCTGCAGAGCGTACTGCACATAGACCAGGCTGTTGGTCGGATTCTCGGCGAAGCCGGTAACCAGACCGGTCTGGTCCGACGGCAGGCCATGGGTTGCCACGAGGATGGCGGGCTCTTCGGCGCGGGCTTTCACCAGCGAGGGACCCCAATCATCGACCGGCTGGGTGACGACATCGTCGATCGTCAGATCCCAACCAAACTGCGGCGCCGTATCACGGATGCCGGCGGCGATGGTGATGGCATAATCGATGCTGCCGGAGAACAACGCGATCTTGTTGTTCGGGCGTTTCCATTTGCCGGTGCGCTCGAGTTCGTCCAGGAAGTAGATCAGGCCCGGGCCGTAATAATATTCGGACGGGTCATCCTGGAAGATGCAGTAGTAGCGGTCAGGATTGTCGCGCACTGCGAATTGGTGACCATACTGCGTGTTGTCATGGATGTAAGGAATGCCGGCATCGGCGACGGTGTCATACTCGGCCCGTACCGACAGCGAGTTATAGCCGTTGATGATGGCGTGCACATTGTGCCGATCGATCAGGCGGCGCGCGGCCGACGTCACGGTCTCGGCGGTAATTCCCTTGGTGTCTTCATAGTGCACTTCGATCGGACGGCCAAGCACGCCGCCGTATTCGTTGATCTCTTCAACAGCCAATTCGATACCATACTTGAAGTTACGCGCATCGTCCGCGCCCCAGCCGGTAAACGGCAGCATCGCACCAACAGGAATCGGCTTGCCGTCCGCTCTCGCACCGTTGTTGAGCGCGACCAGCGTATTGGCGCCGGCGACACCGAGGGCGCCGATAGCGACGGAGCCAGCCGTGGACATAAAGCCACGCCGTGTCGGGTTAAGGATGTCCAGGCCACCTGTGCCCTTCATTTCCTCGTCGAATTTCTGTTTTTTCGTCTGGTTCTTACTGTTGTACCATTGCATACGGAACCTCCCGTTGGTCGGTTGCACTCATTCCGCTCTCTCCGAAGGACCGGCGGCGGTGTGTTGAAGCGCTCCCCATCTGGCATGGCAGAAACCTGCCACGCTGGCCGATGGCCAGCACTTCCATGAAGCTATCCTGTATCATTAGAAACCAAATATCCAGACCGTGATCACGGTTTTTTTTGTATGGCTTAAATTTATTTTGCTTGACGTTGTCGAAAAGTAATTCACAGGTTCGCGAAGGACTCCAGTGAATCGAGATAGTTGAGCACATATTCCAGAGGTTCGACATCGCAGTATTTCATGTCGAGGTCGAACAGATTCCACTCGATGGCGGCGGGCACCCGGTCGCCGACACACTCCTTAACCACCACACTGCGGAACCCTTCGCCGAGTGCATCCTCGACCGTGTGGCGTACGCAGCCGGCCATGGTCACACCGGTGCAGATCAGCGTGTCGATGCGTCCGGCGCGTAGGATTCCGGCGAGATGCGTGCCGGCAAAGGCGCTTGGCCGCTTCTTGATGATCACCGTATCGACGCCGTCCTCGGGCGCGATACGCGAATCGATCTCCGTCGCCGGCGTTCCAATCAGGAGATCCTCGAACGGGGTTTTGAGCGGAAAGGCGCCCATGTCGAAGCGGCTGCAAAAGGCCGTGCTGGTGTAGATAATTGGCACGCGCTTGGCCCGCGCCGCTTGGTTGAGGCGTTGCACGCCGGGAATAATTTGCGCGTCCATATCGTCGCAGGAAAACCGCGAGCCCGGCCGGGTCCAGGCATTGGCGAGATCGATATTGAGAATCGCCGGGCGTTCGCCGAAGCCGCTGCGCTGATTCCAGCCGCGCTTCTGGTAGAGATCCGAATCGGCGGCAAAAATTGTATCCAGCGCCGCCCTGACATCCTTATCAACCGCCATCTTCTTCGCTCCTCTTGCAGTGGACGCGAAAGATAACGCATATTTTGTCGGCATGAATAGAAGCGTTCGGGGAGACTGTGCGATGAGTGATCTCGATCTATGCTACATGAGTGCCGGCGAGGCGCTGGCCGCGTTCCGTGCCAAGTCGCTGTCCCCGGTCGATTTGATGGGCGCCGTCATCGCCCGCTGCGAAGAAGTGAATCCCAGCCTCAATGCATTTACCTATACTTTCTTTGAGCGCGCCCTAGAGCAATCGAGAACGGCGGAGCAGCGCTACGCGGCGGGCGAGGCACGCGCCTTGGAAGGCCTGCCGCTCGCGATCAAGGATTTCCATGCCGTCGCCGGCGAGATCACCACGCTTGGCTCCAAGATATTCGAGCATAACCGGACTGAGCGCAGTGCCCCCACCGTCGCCCGCCTGCTCGACGCCGGTGCGATTATGCATTGCCGCAGCACAACGCCGGAATTTGCCCATGCGCCGGCCACCCGATCGCCGCTTTGGGGGGTGACGCGCAATCCTTGGAATATGGCCTACACGCCGGGTGGCTCGTCGGGCGGTGCCGGCGCGGCGCTCGCCGCCGGCATGACTTTTCTCGCCGATGGCACCGACGCCGGCGGCTCGGTCCGTATTCCGGCATCGGCCAGCGGTGTGGTCGGCTACAAGGCGCCGTTCGGGCGCAATCCGCTCGACCGCGACCACCCCCTCGAAAGCCTGCTCCACTACGGCCCGATGACGCGCAGCGTCGGCGATGCGGCACTGATGCAAAATGTTATGTCCGGCGCGCACCCGGAAGACATGTGTTCGCTGCGCGACGAGATGGTGATCCCGGAGCAACTCGACGGCATCAAGGGGTGGAAAATCGCCCTGTCCATGGACCTCGGCTTTTTCGAGGTCGCGCCAGAGGTGCGCGAGAGGACTCTGCAGGCGGCCGAGACGTTTCGCGCGCTCGGCTGCGAAGTAGAGGAGGTGGCGCTCGATTGGAGCTACGACATCCACGACCCCTATTTGCAATATTGGGAAGGCATGGCGGCGACCACCCTGGCGCAATATCTGCCCGAATGGCGCGACCGGATGGATCCCTACATGGCCGGTATCATTGAGAATGGCGCCGGCCACACAGCGGCGACGCAATACCGCTGCAACCTGGTGCGCGGTCAGATGTATGAGGCTTTGGCACCGATCCTGGAGCGCTACGATGTGATGATCTGCCCGGCGCTTTCCGTGCCCGCCGTAAAGGCCGAGCATGATCTGGCCGACCCCGATTTCGAGATCAACGGCAAGCCGACCGAGGCCTACCTGGGCTGGAACATGTGCTATCCCTTCAACATGGTCAGCCAATGTCCGGTGATGTGCGTGCCGAACGGATTTTGCCGCGAGACCGGCGTGCCCATCGGCCTGCAGATCGCCGGCCGCACTTTCGACGATCTCAGCGTCTTCCGCGCCGCCGCGGCCTTTGAGGCGGCACGGCCCCCGCTTTATAATAAGCAACAGGATCGGCCCGCCCTCTAGGCAGATTGACGACATCCGCCTGCCCGATGATCTGCGTGCGGTTGCCGACATAG
>JAPYQV010000158.1 GCA_029937205.1 Alphaproteobacteria bacterium | reverse complement strand
GGAAGGCGTATTCGTTGCATCTGATGATGTGATTGCCGGTGTCCTCGTCATGCACTTCAGCGGCACGGGCGAGCAGGCGGATCGACACCATGAAGGCTTCTTCGGTGTCTTTCTGTAAATATTCGATCTGCATTTGCTGCGCCCGCAGCGTCTTGTTTTTGCTTTTCAGATCCGCATTTCGCTTGTTAATTTATTCAAGCATATCAGCACGCTAAATCACTCGGCCGACAATTTAGTTGAACGGTAAAATCAAATCAGCCTGCTTATCCTCGAAGGCGACCGGCGACACGCTATTACCCTTGCGGCGATTTATGAGCTGCACCACGCCGATGACTTTCTTTTGAAAATTCGTCAACGGAAATGCCAGCATCGAGCGCGAGCGATAGCCGGTCGCCTTGTCGAAAGATTGATCGAAATCGAACGAGACATTTTTCGGAATCGCATAGAAATCGTCAATCAGCACGGTCTCGGCGGTTGAGGCGACATAGCCGGCGATCGACGTCGACACGATGGGGATGCGAAAATCCGCCTTGCTCAGTTTTATTTTGTCATTCTGGATACTGTTGGCGACGAGCCAGTCCTGCCGGCCGGACTTGCGCACGATGAAGATGGAGCCGGCTTCGGCGCCGGTCATCTCACGGGCTTTCATAAGAACGCGGTCAAGCAAATCCCGTACCGATTGATTGCCTGGCTGCTCGATAAACTCGAGAAACTCGAGAATTGCGCTCATATCTCGAAACCGCTCCCTAAAGTCTTCCGTCGCAATGTTAACGCGGAATTCCGTGCAGGCAAAGCAAGGCTTTAGTTGCCCGGTTAACTAAGTGGTGGCAGCTCACGCGGCATTCCTCCGTCGGCGCACCAAACTGCTAATATATGCCTCTAGGCATATTGAAGAGGCGAGCAGGAGTTGGGGGAGATATGGGCAGAATCGAAGGCAAGGTTGCTCTTGTAACCGGCGCCGGCGCCGGCATCGGACGGGCGGTGGCACAGCGTCTTGCAGCGGAAGGCGCGCGCGTTGCCGTCACCGGGCGCAGCGAGAACAATTGCCGGGCGGTGGTTGCGGAAATTCTAAAGGCAAACGGGGAAGCCCTGTATTTGTCGCTTGATGTCGCCCGGGAATCCGATTGGCAGAGCGCTTTGAAGTCCCTCGACAAAACCTATGGCCGGCTCGACATCCTGGTCAACAATGCCGGAATCACCATGTCGGGTCGGATTGAGGATACTGCGTTGGAAGATTGGCAACAGATCATGGCGGTCAATGTGGATGGCGTATTCCTCGGCACCAAGCACGCCATCCCGCTGATGCGGCGTGGCGGCGGCGGTGCGATTGTTAACCTATCCTCAGTGTTGGGCATTACCGGCTCTGCGATGATATCCGCCTACACGGCGAGCAAAGCAGCGGTGCGTCTCTTCACCAAATGCGCCGCCCTGGAATGCGCCGGAGACGGCATCCGGGTCAATTCGGTTCACCCCGCCTTTATTCACACGCCGATGATGGAAGACACGGCAATCCGCTTGTATGGCGATGTCGCCACCGGAAAAGCGGAATTCGGCAAGCTCCATCCGGTCGGCCATGTCGGCGAGCCGCTCGACGTCGCCAATGGCGTCCTCCATCTGGTATCCGATGATTCCGCCTTTTCTACCGGCGCCGAATTGGTCATCGACGGCGGCTATACCGCCGCTTGAATAGTGTTCGCCGATACGATAGCGGCTTCGCACTGCCGCCGTTTCTGTATTCCAAGGCCGGTATTACTCCGGAGCGCAGGGCGGGTCGTGGGAAAGCTTCCGCGCATTCGCGTTATCGTTGCGGTCGCTTATTCGATTCGTTGCTGGGCGTTTCAGTACTGGGAGACGTCTCGTCCTCGGATAAACGCGTTACCGGACTGGATTTTGGTCGCCACTCGCGAGCAAGTTTTTTCGCCTCGGCAATTTGCTCAGGAGTCATATCTTCCGTTATTAATTCTCGCGCCACGGCCGCCTCAGTTCTTGACTCGTCTGTGCTCCGAAGGTCCTGGCCAGCCGCAAGTTCGAACCACATATACGCCAGCACATTGTCTATCGCCATGTTCACGCCGTCGGCATACATCAATCCGAGATGGAGCTGAGCCGCAGGATGGTCTTGCGCGGCAGCCAGGCGATAATACATTTCCGCTTTGACGTAATCATACCGAAAACCTCTGCCCTCATCGTACATGCGGCCGAGATTGGCTTGGGCGTCAGGATCACTCTGCTCAGCAGCCTTGCGATACCACTTCGCCGCCTCGGCATAATCCTGGGCGACACCCCGTCCCGTCCAGTGCAATAAACCGAAGGCAGATTGAGCATGGACGTGGCCCTGCTCCGCTGCCATGCCGAGCCACTTCGCCGCTTCTACAAAGTCTCTCGTCCCATCGAGATTTATAATTCCGATGATGTATTGAGAATTGGCGTCACCCTGAGCCGCTGCCATGCTGAACCACTTTACCGCTTCTACAACGTCCGGAATCACGCCCTTGCCTTCGAGATACATTATCCCGATATTGTGTTGTGCCATGGCATGTCCCGCGATCGCAGCCCTGAGGAACCACTTTTGCCGCTTCAGCGTTGTCTTGTGGGACACCTAGGCCTTCGCGGTACATCCCGCCGAGATTGAACTGTGCAATCGGGTCGTGTAGGTTTGCGAGCGGGCGTAAGTCGCTTAGCGCCACCTCGTAGTTACCTTGATGAAACGCGAGCTCCCCGGATTCGAAATCCTGAGCGGAACCCGGCGCTGCGAAGACGAGCAAACAAGCGGCAATTGCGGCCATTAATAATTTCCGCATCAATCCATATTCCCGTTATGTCGTCGCTGCAATTGAATTAATTACCCCCGTTAGGTGAAATGCTATTCCATCGCAGAAATAATGGAAAGATGTAGGAAAGTTAGTTAGCGGTTGAATTTCAGCCAAAGCGCACGATTATTTTTGGCGGTGGTATGGCCAGCGACCCCGTCCGCGAGCCAGTGGATGTCACCAATGGCGCCCGTCACACGGTATGCGACGAATCCGCCTTTACCACCGGTGCCGAACTGTTCATCGACGGCGGCTACACGGCGCAATAGAGCGCGTAATTTATTCGAAGCAATGGAGGAGGGGAGTGACCCCGCGCAAGCAGGAATTAATCCTGCGTTGTATCGCTGTTCACCGACGGGGTCTCGGACATATCTTCGCTGGAATTTTCGTCAGGCGGCGCGTCCTCACCGGAGAGGGCCGCTTTCTTATCGGCACGCGCCTGCAATCTCGCGGCCTTCTTCTCGGCCTTTGCGCGTTCGCGCTCAAAACGTTCAAACTTGTAGTTGGGTTTGCGTGGCAATTCGCGCTCTCTTCATATGTTGAAAGAACCGGTACGGTAACCGTAACATAGAACGAATAATGGGGCGGCCAAGGACCGCCCCACATTCAATTCAATCGGTGTCAGTCGACAATGGCGAGATTCTCGGCAGCCATTTTTCCGTCCCGACCTGAGACCAATTCAAACGAGACGCGCTGGCCTTCGCTGAGGCCCGGCAGACCGGAACGCTCAACTGCGCTGATGTGCACAAACGCATCTTTCGAGCCATCTTCCGGCTCGATAAATCCAAAACCCTTGGTCGGGTTAAACCATTTGACAGTACCTGTAGCCATGATCATTTTTCCTTTCACGACAAAAAATAGGCGGAACGCCACCCAGTGCGGTGTTCCAGAATTAACGTTCACAATGTCGAGGAAGTAACCTGGCTAACCGCCGAAACGGGTAATCTCAAGAGCAACAACGACGTAGCAACGTCGCATAACCCTACATGCAAAAGCATAAACTACAAAGAAAATAATTGACAATGCAATTAATGTAAATCACCTGATCTTATTCTTTGTGCGTCCGTTATAGCACTCTCTTGAAATCATCGGCCAAGGGATAAAATGTGAAAGCTCTTGACTTTCGCAACTGGAAAGCCCAAGTACTGCGCCAGCGACACTCCTAAAAAGGTCGATTACCGATCGCTCGCCGGCCCGGTGGTTTATGAACCACCGATAGCCGGCCAAGTTTTCTCCGACATATTGTGGGCGTTTCGTTAGACGGGCATGCTGCACGGATTCACTGTGCCGCGCCGCGTCGAAACATGCTTGCATCGCGCTTGCACGCGCCGCGCTGATTTGCGCGGCGTGCGAGTTGCGACGTTATTTTCTAGAAAGAACAACAATAGATGACTGATTTTGCGGGCCTTGAACTGGCCCAACCCATCCTTCGCGCCATCACGGACGAAGGCTACACCACACCAACCCCAATCCAATTGCAGTCCATTCCGCCGCTGCTAACCGGGCGCGACCTTCTTGGCGTGGCCCAGACCGGCACCGGTAAGACAGCAGCCTTCACGCTGCCGCTGCTGCAACGCCTGACGGAAAATACGGAAAAGCTCAAAAGCCGCCAGCCGCGCGCGCTGATCTTGGCGCCGACGCGTGAACTGGCCGCTCAAATCAACGACAGCGTACGCTGCTATGGCCAGCATTTACGCTTGCGCTCGACCGTGGTATTCGGCGGCGCCTCCATTCGTCCGCAGATCCAGGCGTTGAACCATGGCGTTCACATACTGGTCGCGACACCGGGGCGACTGCTCGACCTGATGAACCAGCGTCATTTGCGGCTGAATTCGGTCGAGACCTTCATTCTCGACGAGGCCGACCGCATGCTCGACATGGGCTTTATCCCGGACGTCAGAAAGATTACCGCGGCGCTGCCTAACAAACGCCAGACTCTGCTGTTTTCGGCCACCATGCCGAAATCGATCGAGGGCTTGGCCGACAGTCTGCTGAGCGACCCGGTCCGGGTCGAAGTGGCGCCGACGGCGACCACGGTGGAAAAGGTCGAACAGCATGTGCTGTTCGTCGCCAAGGACAAAAAGCGCGCGCTTCTCAGCGAATTGCTGAAAGACAAGGATATTGCCCGGGTATTGGTTTTCACCCGGACCAAACACGGTGCCGACCGCGTTGTCCGCCATTTGCAGCAATGCGGCATCAAGTCGGACGCCATTCACGGCAACAAGGCGCAGAATGCCCGCCAACGGGCGCTCAAGAGTTTCCGCAACGGTCGTGTGCGTGCCCTGGTGGCAACCGATATCGCGGCACGCGGCATCGATGTCGATGGCGTGACCCACGTCATAAATTTCGACCTGCCGAACGAACCGGAGAGCTATGTGCACCGTATCGGCCGCACAGCGCGCGCCGGGGCAGGGGGCGTGGCGCTGTCGTTCTGCGATCATGAAGAACGCGCTTACTTGCGCAACATTGAGAAGATCATCCGCCAAAGCGTGCCGGTGTTCGACGATCATCCTTTCCACGCGGCCGAGATCGCCAATGCGCCGGCACCGGCAAAGCGCGGCCAGCAGCGCAAACATCGGCCCAGTCAGCGCCGCCGCAATCCGGGGCGCAACAAGCGGGCGGCCGGCAAAGCGGCGTAATCAATATCGCTATCGAGCGGAGCCCTTCACCGGGCTCCGCTCAACCGTGATTAGGCGCCACGGTGGGCAACCGCCCGATTTCGTCTGACGTATAGCGCGCCGCGATAAAGGCAGCCTGCATTTCGCCCAGCCTGTCGCCCGATATCATCTCACCCTGTTCCAGTTTCGAGGCACCGGCGCGACTGCCATAGCGCGTCTGCGCCACCTTGACGGCTGGGGTGAACGCAATCTCTGCGAATTTCCGGGCCATGAATTGTTCCTCGAGTCAGTGAGGCTGTGCTCTAACTAGGAAATAATGAATTCCGTGTTGCGTTTGAATATGCGTAAATTATAAAATTCTATTCCAATATACGGAATAATATTATGGACCGATTTCACGCCATCCAAACCTTTGTGAAGGTCGCCGAGAGCGGCGGATTTGCCGCCGCGGCGCGCGATCTCGCCATGTCGCCACCCGCCGTGACCCGCGCCGTCGCCATGCTCGAGGCCCATCTCGGTACCCGCTTGTTCGTCCGTACCACCCGTTCGGTGCGTTTGACCGAAAGCGGCGCGCGCTTTCTCGCCGACGGCCGGCGGATTTTGCTCGATCTGGAAGAGGCGGAGGAGGCAGCGGTCGGCAGCCATGCGTCACCGGCCGGTGAACTCCGCATCACCGCACCCGTCCTCTTCGGCCGCACGTTCGTCACTCCGATCCTGGGTGATTTTCTCGACAGTTACCCTTTGGTGACATGCCAAACCCTGTTCCTCGACCGCATCGTCAATTTGATGGATGAGGGCCTGGACGCCGCCATCCGCATCGGCGACTTGCCCGACTCCTCCCTCAGCGCCACTCGCGTCGGATCCGTCCGCCGCACCCTGTTCGCATCCCCCGCCTATATAAAAGAGCACGGCCTGCCCAAGCACCCCAGGGAACTAAAAGACCACCGCCTGATCCAATCCACAGCCACCGGCGGCGTCACAGAGTGGCCGTTCCAAGAAAACGGCAAGCCCTTCACCGTCCGCACATCGTCACGCCTGCAAATGAACACCAACGACGCCGTCATCGAGATCGCCCTCAAAGGCTGGGGAATCTCCCGCCTCCTGTCCTACCAAATCGCCCCCGACATCGCCGACGGCAGACTGCAACCAATCCTTACGAATTTCGAAACACCGCCCATGCCGATTCATATCGTCCACCAGGAGGGCCGAATGGTATCGGCCAAAGTTAGGGCCTTTGTGGACTT
>JAPYQV010000157.1 GCA_029937205.1 Alphaproteobacteria bacterium | reverse complement strand
GCCTCATTCCACTCGCTGATGAAGAGCGCGAGGCGGTGCTTGAATCGGCCCTCGCCTTGGAGCCGCTGACCTTGCCTTGACGGCTTGAGCTGCGAAAGTGCCGTTTCGGTTTATTCTGCTATACTCCGCCAGCTCATTGGACGGGGTGTGGGATGAAATTCAGGTTCCTGAAGCGGTTTATCAAGCATTATAGTTGGGCGCATCTGATCGCCTTGGGCGTTCTGGCGGCGTTCATCGTTTTACGCGCCACCGATTCCCAACCTGTCCAACTCTTGCGGTTTAAGGTGTTCGACGGCTATCAGCAGATCACACCGCGCGCCGACAGCAACCAGCCCGTCGTCATTATCGATCTCGACGATGAGAGTTTGGCGGAACACGGACAATGGCCGTGGCCACGCACGCTGCTGGCCAAGCTGGTGTTGAAGCTGAAGAAAGCCGGCGTTGTCGCGGTCGCTTACGATATTGTTTTTTCAGAGCCCGACCGCACCTCGCCCGGCCTGCTAGCCGATAGCATTCGCGGCCTGGATAAGAAAACCAAAGAAAAATTGCGCAAAATGCCGAGCAATGACGATACCTTTGCGCGCATCATGAAGGGCTATAAAGTTGTGCTCGGGCAATCGACCCAGCAGCGTGTGCTTTCAGATGAAGTGCAACGAAAATCGGTAAAATCCACCTGGGCCAATCTTAACAAGGCCACGACGGTCAAGGGTCTGAAACCCAACAACTTCCTTTATTCCTTCCCGAGTATTGTTCGAAATATCGAAACGTTGGAAAACGCCGCGCAAGGGATTGGCGTGTTTACATTCGTACCCTCTGTGGACGGTATTGTCCGCCAGGTGCCACTGGTGGTGCGGGTGGGCGACAATCTGTATCCCACATTGGCACTTGAGCTGTACCGCGTGGCCACGGCGCAGCCGACCATGGCGCTTGTATATGATACCGCCGGCATGCGCGGGGTTAATCTGAAGGGCCTCAAAGTCCCGACCGACCGCAACGGCCAAATTTGGATGAAATTCGGCAAGCATGACCGCAGCCTCTACGTTTCGGCCAAAGACGTACTCAACGGCACGGCCGATCCGCAGCGGCTGGCCGGCAAGCTGGCATTTCTCGGCACCTCTGCCGTTGGCTTGCTCGACATCAAGGCGACGCCGCTCGATGCCGCCATTCCCGGTGTCGAGGTGCACGCCCAGCTGCTACAGAATATCCTCGATAAAAATTATCTGACGCGGCCCAATTGGGCGGTCGGCGCGGAAATTGTCGCCATGGTGCTGGTCGGATTTATGATGATTGTCTTGGTGCCATTTTTAGGCGCACTGTGGACGCTGGTTCTCGCCATTGCGTCCATCGCCGTCCTGCTCGGCCTTTCCTGGTGGGTCTATGATGCTTACGGCATGCTGCTCGATATGATGTTTCCCGCCGTCGCCATTTTCATCATTTCGGTGGTGCTGACCTATCTCAATTACATGCGCGAGGAGCGCGAGCGGCGCCAGGTGAGGGGCGCCTTCAGCCGCTATATGTCGCCCGCCCTGGTGGCTCAATTGGCCGAGGATCCGAGCCGTCTCACGCTCGGCGGTGAGATGCGCGAGATGACAGTGCTATTCGCCGATATTCGCGGCTTCACCACCATCTCCGAGCAGTTCGATGCCGTCGGCCTGACCAAATTCATCAACCGCTATCTCACGCCCATGACCAACGTCATCCTGGAGCGCAAGGGCACCATCGACAAATATATGGGTGATTGCATCATGGCCTTCTGGAACGCGCCGCTTGACGATCCGGACCATGCCGTGAACGGCGTGCGTTCGGCGCTGGCGATGTTCGTCGAATCCGACAAGATGAACGTCGATCTCAAGCGCGAGGCGGAAGAGGAGAACCGGAAATATATCCCGCTCAAGATCGGCTCGGGCCTCAATACAGCCACCATCTGCGTCGGCAATATGGGCTCCGATATGCGCTTCGACTATTCGGTATTGGGCGACGGCGTGAATCTCGGCGCCCGCCTCGAAGCTCAATCGAAGACCTACGGCGTCGATATCGTGATCGGCGAGAACACTTATGCCTATGTCGAGAATTTCGCCGTCATTCAGCTCGACCGTATCCAGGTCAAGGGCAAGACGGTGCCGGTCGATATCTATTGCGTGCTCGGTGATGAGAGCATCAACGAGACGCCTGAATTCCAGGTGTTTCGCACCCGTCACGGCGAAATGTTGACCGCCTACAAGGCGCAGGACTGGGAAGCCCAGACGCGGATTTTAAATGAATGCCGTGAAATGGGTAAGACCTACAGGCTCGATATTCTCTATGACCTCTACGAAGGGCGGCGCGATGACTATATCGCCGAACCGCCCGGCGAGGAATGGGACGGCGTGTTCGTGGCGACAAGCAAATAGCGGCGCAAAATTAGGTCACTCGGAAACTGCAGTCGGGATACCCGCGAAGGGCGGCGGGCCGCCTATTCGTAGGGCCAGGCGCGGATAAAGTTGGGGTCGCCTTCCACCGGATAGCTGGCCTTTAGCAGCGGCAGCGACGAGACGGAAGTTAGAGATTGCATTTCGGCTGCTTTCAAGACCGCAGTTTTCTTCACCACAGTCTTCTTCACCGCAGCCGCCGCCGCTTCCACATTTTCAATCTTCGCCGCTACTTTCTCGGTTTTCGCTGGCGTCTCTGCTTTGGTTGCCGCCTTATACGTTTCCTGATGGTCGGCGCTTTGGTGAGAAACCTTGACGTCAGCCGTTGGCTTGACGATCGCTGCGGTGGCAGGTTGCGCCGCCTTCGTTTCAACAGCCTCTGCAGACCGGGGTGCCGGTTCCGTCGGTAGCTTGATGCTGGCGGCTTCCTGTTCTTTCACCGCCATAGCTTCTTTAATCGGTTCCGGTGCGATTTCCATCTTCTGCTCAAGTGCAGCCGTATTTACCTGTTCCGCCGGCGCCGTGGATACCTCATCTGCCGCGCTGCCCGCTGACGTTACGATTTCCTCGATTTTGTCCATCGCCGAATCTTCCTCGGCCAACGCCGCCGCAGCCACCTTGTGGCTCACCGGCAACGCCGCCAAGCGTGAAATGGTATCGAGATTCAATTGGCCCATCGCGGCCAACAGACGGTACACCGCGACGCGGGCGTCATGTTGTGCGGCGATCAACTGGATGCGCGCATCAAACATTTGGCTTTCGGCGTCGAGCACGTTGATCACGGTTTCCTTGCCGGCTTCACGCAGCTTGCGGCGCCCGCTGAAGACTTCGGCGGCAATGTTGACCGCGTTCTGTAGCAGGGTGACGCGTTTGCGCGACGTATCCAGGCCGGACCAGGCAAGGCGGGTTTCCTCGCCGATCTTGCGCTTGGCGAAATTACTCGAATCGATGCTCGACAGATAGCTGTGCGATGCGCGGGCAACGCCCGCCAGTGTGGCGAAGCCGTTAAACAGGTCCCAACTCGCCTGAACCTTGGCCTTATAATCCCGCCGGCTTCCACGGACGGCACCAAGGTCATCCTCGTAGCCCCATTCCGCTATCACGTCGATTGTCGGATAAAACGCGGCCTTGGCGATGGTGCGCTGCTCCTGGGCAATATCTACGCGCGTCTCGCTGTTTCGAATGGCAGGGTGTTCCACCAACGCGGCGGCGACCGCGGTCTCGACGTTCTCCGGTATCAAGCCGAGCGGCGGAGTCGGCATGATCATATCGTCGATATTGGCTTCATGGCCGAATACCTGGTTGAAGCGACTCATCGAATCGCGTAGCTGGCCATCGAATGCGACACGGCGTTCCTTCGCAACCTGCAGGCGCTTCTTCGCTTCCAACACGTCCAAGGTAATGCCGGCGCCGCGCCGCACACGTTCGTCCTCAAGTTCGAATTGGCGCTGGATTGTGGCCTCGTTGTCGCCGGCCAATTGGATCAAGCGTAGATTACGCAACACTTCCAGGTATATGGAGACGCCTTCGAACAGCAGGCCCTGCTCGGCTTCTTCCAAGCTGATTTCCGCGGACTGCTTGGTTAATCTGGCGTTATCGTTGTCTGCTTCGGTGAGGAAGCCATTGAACACAGTTTGCGTGATGGTGATGCTGGTCTGTCGCGATTGCCCGGTCGTGAAGGGGCCCTGATTAGGCTCTGCAGTTGTTCGCCCTGGGCTGTCGATGCGTTCATACCCAAAATCGCCAAAGGCGCTGACGGTCGGCAGATATCCGGCGAAAGCGACGTTAATGCCTTCCTCGCTGGAGGCAATATTGTGTCGCGCTGCCTGGATTTGCGGATGGCTGGTGAGCAATTGGGCTACTTCATCTTGAAGCGACTGCGCCTGTCCGGGAATGGTAAATATTGATGTCGTGCCGAGAAGCGCTGCGGTGAACGCAACAACGCAGAAACGCTTATTCATGATGACCAGCCCGCTCGTTATGACAACGATATCGCTTTATCGCCCCAGGCCGCGGCCGCGAATCGCTCCGGCGACAGCCCCTCCCAAGATTATTTTCACATTATCACAAGTTTATGAATCTGCAAGTTATCTCAGTCCGTTGCCTTGAGAGAGGCGACATAGTTTGCAATTATCACACTGTCCCGGCTCCCCTTCCGGGCGATCAGGCGTCGATCGAAAGATCACCCTTTGGCACGGAAATACAGGCCAGGCAGGATCCCGCCTCGGGCTCGGCGCCGGGTTCGTTGAGATAATCGATCTCACCGTCCTTGATGGCGGTTATGCAGGTGCCGCAATTGCCGGCGCGGCAGCCAAAATCGATGTCGATCTCATTTTCCTCAGCAAAGTCGAGGATCGAGCCGATAGCCGGGTCCCAGTCGAGAGTCTTGCCTGATTTGGCAAACGTGATCTTGACGCCGGCGCTGGCGGCGGAGGCCTCGGTCGCTTCCTTGTTGTCCTTGGTCTTGGTTTTCTTCACCGTTGCCGGGCCGAACGCCTCAAAATGAATGTGCTTTTCGGGCACCTTCCATTCTTCCAAAGCCGGAACAATGGTGTTCATCATCGGCGGCGGGCCGCACATGTAATAATCGAAATTGTTCGACGGTAGGATACGCTTGAACAATTCCACGCTCACCCGCTCGGCGTATTGATAGTCCTTGCCTTCAACGTCAGTGTCCTGGGGCCGGGAATAGCACACGCACAAATGGACGATTTCATTTTCCCGCGCGATTTGTTCGAGATGCTCCTTCATCACTTGCTCACGGCTGTCGCGCACGCCGTAGAAGAACCATGTCTCGCGCTTTGAGCCGCTCTCGACAATCTGGTTGAGCATGCTGAGGACCGGTGTCAATCCGATACCGCCGCCGATCAACACCACCGGAGTCTGTTTGGAGGTATCCATGAAGAAGTGACCGCCCGGCGCCTTGATGTCGAGAATATCGCCTTCATTCACGGCATCGTGGAAATGATTGGACGACAGGCCCGGCGGCAATTCCGGTTGATCCCGGGGCGGCGGCACGGCTTTGATCGAGCAGCGGTAATAATCCGGGTGATGGGGGCTATCCGACAGCGAATAGCAGCGAATCACCTGCTTCTTCTGGCCCGCGATATTGAGACCGAAGGTGAGGTATTGGCCGGGCTTGAACGGCGGTAGCGGTTTGCCGTCATGGGGTGAAAAATAAAACGAACAAATGCCGCCGCCTTCCGGCACTTTTCGGCTGATATTGAATTTGCGGAAGCCGTTCCAGGACAGTTCGTTGGATTCGCGCTCTATCCGGCGCTGATCCATGATGCGGTCGATCTCAGCGCGCAGCCTTTGTTCCTGTATGTCGGCGATATTGCCGGCAAATGCCGTGCGCTTCACGCCGTTGCCGACCAGCATCAGCAGGTAAACCGATAGCCCCGCCAAAAATACAAAGGCAACCACATTAATGGCTATTTCCATCTCCTCGGACCTCCCTGTAACCGCCGGCTAGAATTTGCGTCTGATTTCCAGACGCGCTCCCGCCAGGTTTTCATCTTCCATGCGCCAGCCGTGCATGGCGTCGGCGCGCAGAATCCATGCTTCGTTGAGCGGCAATTGATAGCGCAGGCCGAGCGCATATTCATCCCCCCGGGCCGCCCGGCCGACTTCGTTTTCGCCGTCAATCACCTGAAACGCCGCGGCCTCGACAACAAGCTGCTGGTCGAGATTGAACAAATACTCCATGCCCAACGCGCCGCCGAAGGTGTTCTGGCCGGTATCGTCAAGCTTGGGAAAACCGGTCAAACCGTCGGTTTCGAAATTGATGCCGGTATTCTTGAGAATGCCGCCCGCACCACCAGCGCGCGCCGCCGATTGCGGCCGGTCAAAGCCGGCAAAGAGATTGAAATAGGGCACCCAGGTCGACGGCTTGTTGGTGATAAGCGAATTTTCGATCAGGAAAATGTAGCCGTCGGCCGTTTGTTGCGCATTGTTGTCGCGGTTTTGGCCAAACGAATAAACCACGCGCGAGCTGTTCGACAGCCAGGCGCCATAGCGCTTTGAAAAGGCCAGTGTGACATTGCTGAAGCTCTGGTCATCCAGGCCCGATTGGCCGTCGAGATAAGCGATGCCGGCTTCCCAATAGCCTTCCGTAGCTTCGATAAAGGTGGCGGCGCCGTAAATATTCACATTGTGGTCGGCCGCCGCCCCGTCATTGTCGAGGATGCCCGGATTGGTCACCTTGTCGAACCCGGCGAAGAAAGTGAAATCCATGTTCGAGATATCGAGCGATGGGCTGTTC
>JAPYQV010000156.1 GCA_029937205.1 Alphaproteobacteria bacterium | reverse complement strand
ACATTGCCGCGGCGGCGTTTCTTGAGAGCGGACTCGAAAATCCGCACCAAATCCTCGGCCTCTTCTTCGAGCTCGATGTCGCTGTCGCGCAGCAGGCGGAACTGTCCAACCGCCATGATCGTCGAATCCATGAAGAGACGATCCAAATATTGCTCAACAAGTTGCTCGAGCGGCAGATAGCGCAACGCCCGGTCGGCCCGCGCCGGCAGGAGAATGAAGCGGTCGACGCCAGCCGGCAGTGGAACCAGTGCCGGGTGCAACGTGCCGTCGCGCCGGTTTTCAAGTTCCAGCACCAGCGCAAAACCAAGATTGGGGATAAACGGAAACGGATGGGCCGGGTCAATGGCCAGCGGCGTTAAAACCGGAAACAAGCGGCTCATGAAATATTGCTCGGCCCATTCCCGGTCTTCCGCATCCAAATCGTCTGGGCCAATCACCGAAACACCGACGCTGCTCAGATTGCCGCGCAAGGCATGCCAACAAATTTGCTGGCGCGCCATGAGTATCCCGGCCCTCGCATTTACAGCGTCGAGCTGCTGTGCCGGCGTTAGGCCGTCCTGGCTGAGCTCGGCCACCTCGGCATCCACTTGGCCATGCAAACCGGCGGCGCGCACCATATAAAACTCATCAAGGTTGGACGCGGATATCGACAGGAAGCGCAAACGTTCCAACAGCGGGTGTGAAACATTCTCGATTTCCTCGATCACCCGCTCATTGAACGCCAACCAGGAAAGCTCACGGTTGATAAAGCGTTCAGACGGGCTGAAGCCTTCCAGCTGAAGGTCTTTGGCATCTTTGGTTTGGCCGACAATTTCCACTACACACTCTATTCTTCGGGCGCCTCGATACCTGGCCCGAATCCGCAGAATAGCACGAAAGTGGCCCGGCGCAATTTAGCCGGCACTCGCGTCCATCATGGACAGTATGATTTTGGCCAGCGGAATCGTCACGTGCCGGCGTTCGGCGAGCGCCACACGGTCGATCTCGCGGGCGATCATGCGGGCGGCCAAAAAGGAGCGTTCCATTCTGGCCAGGAGAAACTGAACGACATCCTCGCTCACCGGCAATTGGCGATCGGCAAACAATTTCCGCATCACCGCGCCAAGCGCCGCATCGTCCGGATCTGCAATAGCCACCGCCGGCATGGCGCGAATACGCGACTGTAGATCCGCCAAGCGTATGTCGTAGCGCGCCGGCGGTTCGAGCGCGGTAAAAAGGATGTGCCCGCCTCTTTCTCCGATCAAATTATAGAGATGCAGGAGCGCCTGTTCCGGAACATCCGCCGGCAAATTCTCGACCACCAAGGCTTTGGCATCCGAAATCAACTCGAGCGGATTGTGCACCGTCATCGCTGCCGCCTCGATTGAGCGCGCAGCGCTTCGTTCACGCCAGATTTCAGCCAAATGGGTCTTGCCGCAGCCCGGCGATCCGTAAAGCGCCAATCCGGTGGCCGGCCAATCGGGCCAGCGTTCAATCCACAGTAGGGCATTTTCGTTGCACGGCGCCTTGACAAACTCATCCCTGCCCATCGCCGTCTGGTGGCCCAGGTCAAGGGGCAGTTGAACGGTTCGCTTCGACACGGCGGTCAGGAAGGCGGCGGTTCAGAGGCTTCTTCGGGCGCGTCCGATTCGTCTCCGCCATGGTAAATATCGCTCTCCAGATATTGCTTAAGACCGAAGCGGATCACCACGCCGATCAGGGCGGCGACCGGCAAAGCGAGCAACATGCCGGCAAAGCCAAACAGCGTACCGCCACCGAGGACGGCGAATATCACCCATACCGGATGCAGGCGAATGCGATCGCCGACAAGCTTCGGGGTCAACACCATACCCTCGACCAATTGGCCGAAGACGAAAATGCCGGCGATGACGGCGATGCGCCATGATTCGTCAAACTGGAGAAACGCCAGGCCGACACAGATGATCAGGCCGCCGAGCGAGCCGAGATAGGGCACGAACGACAGAACGCCCGCCGCCAAGCCGATCGCCAGGCCGAACTGCAGCCCGGCAACGCTCAGCGTCGCGGCGTAAAAGACGGCCAATATGATGCACACCATGCCGGTGCCGCGGACAAATCCGGAGAGCGTGCTGTCCATGATGCGCGCCTGCTCACGGAAGGTCTCGGCCTGACTGCGCGGCAGCCATTTGTTCAGGCGGGCGACGATCGAATCCCAATCGCGCAACAGATAAAAAGTGACAACCGGCGTGATGACGAGCAGCGCCAGGAAATTGACCAGCGCCATGCCACCGGCCCAGACATTGCCCAGCATGCCAAGCACAAACTGCACCGCACGCTGGGAAAATTGCTCGATGACCGCTTCCGCCCGCTCCGATTGCTCGGGCTCGACCTTGCTCGTCCATTGCTCGATCAAGGGCTCTGCCCAGCTTTTGGCGGAGAGGAAGTATTCCGGCAGTTTGGCGAGAAAATCAACGATTTGACTCTGTAGCAACGGCGCCACAAAAACCAGCAAGAGCATGATAACAACGATAAATGCGGCGGTAATGATGCTCGTCGCCAGCGTGCGCGAGAGGCCGGCTTTTTCAAGCCGATCGGCGACCGGGTCGAGAAAATACGCCACCGCCATGCCGGCCACGAAGGGCAGTAATATGCTTTGAAAGAGGACCACCAGGATAATGCCGACGGCGAGCACGGCCAGCCATATGGCAGAATAATTGCGAACAGACATTTGCATTCTAAAGGTTCTTCCCGCCTTGCTCTTCGGAGTCGCCGACGCTCGCATTTTGCAAGACCCAACCGCGGGCCTCAAAATTCAAAGCGAGGTCCGATTGCTCCAATCCCAACATCAATTGTTCTGTCTCGCCGAGATAATGTAGCAATACCTCGGCCTGATCGCGTGACAAAGCCGCCAAATCCACGGTCAAGACAACCGCCAATTCGCTCAACCGGCGCCGCATGTCGACCCAATCAGAGAGTCCGGCCAGCGGCACGATGATACGCAATTTATTCTCGCGCCCAAATCGCAAAATATTGGCCTGCTTCCAGCCGCCTTCCACCTGAGCAATAACCCGGCCCACGGCGCGCGCCAACAGATCCGCTTTGCTCTCGGCCGGGGCGCCGCGCAGCAACTCGCTGGCGGAATGTTCGCCGGCGACGCCAACGCGATGCACGGTCAGTTGCAGGATGGCGCCTTCTACCGGCCCGCGCACACGGCGGCTGGCGGACAGTTCGCTCTCGTCTGTGGTGGATTGCCCGATAGGCTCGGCACTGCCCTCCTCTGTGCCATCCTCTGTGCCTTGGCCACTGTGGGCGGGCACGTCCGACAGCCGCAGGCTCGCCACGGCGACCACGATCTCATCGGTGCCATATCGCTGCGCCAAGCGCAACAAAGCTTCGCGCAAAGGGGATTGCGCCTCGGCGGCGCTGACCGCCCCCATATCCATGACGTCACCCAGCGGCAGGATAAACGGCACCAAGCCCTCGTTGGCCGGACGTGCCAGCCAGGCCGCGCGCCAATCTTCCGGTTCCTGCCACAGCACGGCGCCCTCGCCGGTGTCGTATACCGCCACCACCAGCACATCCTTACTGCGGGTTTCGGCAAAGCGGATTTTTCGCTTGCGGAGCAATTTACGGATCTGGTTTTTATTAAAATCGACTATTAAATTTGCTCTGTAACGTGTTGGCGATAAAAGTTCTTTTTCAATTTCATACCCGTCGATCATCTGCGCAATCATGGTGTCGTCCAGGTTAGGCAAAATGACCCTGTCTTCGCTCAGTACAATACGCCTCAGGAGCCGGTTAAACGCCGTGCGCTGCCCGCCCGCCAGGGCAATCGAACGCGCTGCGGCAGCCGAGGCAGCCGATGAATCAACCGCGATATCGCGCACCGTGTAGACCGATTCCGTTCGCCCGGAGCGCACCACAAACGTGATGCCGACAGCGAGCAAAAGTGCAAAGACAGCAAACCCGCGAAGAATGCGCGGTTGAATCATTTCAGTATGTCCCGACATAACGTATGTTGCGAAATAGACACCATTCCCGGTGCACCCCCAAAACCAAGTAAGCTAATATGGGCAAACGCGAAAATGATAGCAAGCGTGGGCGCAATGGCTCAGAGGCGCAACTGAAACTTGCGGTTTTGATATCCGGCAGCGGCACGAATTTGCAGGCGCTGATCGATGCCTGCGCCGAACCGGACTATCCGGCGCGCATCAGCCTGGTTATCTCGAACAAAGACGATGCGGCTGGCCTGGCGCGCGCCGAACAAGCGGATATCCGCACTCAGGTCATTCGCCACACTGATTTCGCCTCGCGCAGCGCCTTCGATCAGGCGCTCAGCGAGGCACTCGCGGCGGCTGATATTGATCTGATCTGTCTGGCTGGATTCATGCGCGTTCTCGGCGCGCCGTTCGTCGATCACTGGCAAGACCGATTGATCAACATTCACCCGGCCCTGCTGCCCGCGTTCAAGGGCTTGCACACCCACAAACGGGCGCTCGAAGCCGGCGTGCGTATCGCCGGCTGTACCGTCCACTATGTGCGTGCCGACGTCGATGTTGGGCCGATCATCGCCCAGGCCGCGGTTTCTGTTCTGCCTGAAGATACCGAAGCCAGCTTAGCCAAGCGCGTGCTCAAACAGGAACATCGCCTCTACCCAATGGCGGTGGCGCTCATTGCGCAGGGTCAAGTGGCGGTGGTCGATGGGCGCGTTCGGATAGCGGGGGCGGAAAGCGGCGCTACAGAAGCAGCGCTGATCAATCCCCTGCCCTCACCCACAAAATAAGAAGGCCCGCGCAATGCGGGCCTTCCTCATTCAATATTTGGTGCTGTTGGATTAGCTGGAGCTATCGGCGAATTTTTCGACCGCACCGTCAACACGGGCGCGGATCGGCGCAATCGCATCGTTGGCCGTCTTGACCGCCATTTCCGAAATCTTGCTCGATTCGGTGACGTAATTGTCAAAAGCGGAACGCGCCCAATCGGCCTGCAGTTCAGCTGCGCTGGCAGCATCCTTGGAGGCGAAAATGGCCTCGACCGCAGCGCCGTTGCGCTCCATGGCGGATTTGGCGAAGGAGAGCCACGCCTGATTGACGGCGCCAAAGCCCTCAGCGGCAATGCTCGTGGCCGCGGCAATGGCTTCCATGTTTTCGCGCCCGGCGTCAGCCAGCTTCTCGAAGGAAGCATTATCGTTCCAGGCGGCGGTGTTCCAACCGTTGGCGAAGTCGTTTCCGTTGGCCTTCTTCTTCTGTGTCGTCATGATTTCAAATCTCCAACCAGGGTTATGCTGCAAAGCAATAATATGTTGCAGTGCAATATAAGCAGTGCCGGACAAATGTCAAGGGGCTGGCGTCCCTCGTATAGCTAATTGAATTCGCTGGAAGAAATAGGAATTCGACGGTTAGCGGGAATCGCCGAATACCAATGGACCGGCACCGTTTGAGGCTTTTTCCACCGGCGGGCGGCGCGGTGGCGAGTAAAATGTCGGCTCTTCCTCGTTTTCGTCGAGTTCGGCTCTAAACGGCGAGCGCACGCGCACGCCCGTGTGATTGCCCTGGTTGTCTTCCGTCGCTTTCTGAAGTTGCTCCGCCATTTCCCGGTTCCATGGCAATTTGTAGGCACGCGGCTCGGCAACGCCTTCAATTTCCAGCCACACGTAAATCGCCTCGCCCTCCTTGGCGGATGCGACAAGCAGGTTCGCCTCTTCCACCGTCCGCATGGCCCATTCGAGATGAATCGGCTTGGGCCGGCTGAGGAGGTCTGAAAAGCCAAGATAGGCAACAACGATCAGCCCGGCCATCGCGACAATAGAGGCACTCCTAATCCACAGTTTTCTTGGCGCCCAAATGCTGATGCTGGCGAGTACCGCCGCCAGTAAAACCACGGCGGCAAACAGGTAGGTCATGTTGTCCATCAACTCTTCCCGGCCCGGAGCGGCTTGAAGATGTTGTGTACGCTATCGGCCACCAACTGACTGTCGCCATCGAGTTTGAAACGAAACGCCGTTACTTCTTTGCCAACATGGTGCAACAACACCTTGCCGACGACAATCTGCATGGGTGGCGCGGTTTTCGAGCGCCTGACGCTGACTACCACATCGACGGATATGGGCGCCCTGAATTCACTCCGGCTGTTATAGAGGTGAAGATTGACGACATATTCACCGGCCGGTGCGCCTCGGCTGTAGCTCACTTCGTAATTCAGATTGCTGGCATCGCGCATGTGGCCGCGATCATCGCGCAACAGATTAAAGGAACTGCTGCCCTTGTTCGAATAGCCGACCGGCGTGTCATCCGGCGCCTTCACCCATAGATCAACATCGGTATCCAGCTCATCCGGCCAACGGATCTCGACCATGACGTTTCCCGGCGGATCCATGGATTGTTTGGCCGCCACCGCCGGCGGATTGATATGCGGCAGCAACAGAAGAACAATGACCACGAAGCCGGCCAGAACAAGCATGATGACGTCGCGGAATACCGTTCCGCCTGTATCATCCTCTAAGGGATCAATCTCGAGCATAGCGCTCCCCAAGCTCGACCACCGAAGTTATAAGATTCACGGTGCCGCCCAACAGAAGCCGGTAATTTATCATCAGCCAGATGTTCAAAATGGCGCCGACCATAGTCGTATAGAGCGCAACCGACATGCCGCCAATCAGGGTTTAAATCATCGGGCCGACGGAATCGATATCCGCCGCGAGATTCACATCGACGGCGGAGAGTGCGATGATGAAGCCGACAAC
>JAPYQV010000155.1 GCA_029937205.1 Alphaproteobacteria bacterium | reverse complement strand
CAGGTCAATATTGCGATTAGCGGTCAACGCCGCCACGGTAAATCTTTCCGGATGACGTTGCAGGAGGTCGATAGTGTTGCCGCCAATGGAGCCGGTCGAGCCCAAAATGGTGACGCTGCGTGGCGCGGAACCTTGCAACGGCAAGCTCATACCAGCCCTTTCATTGGAAATTTTCGCAACCGCGCCCATTATGCGGGTCCCATAGACCGCTCCCCTCCGGCCTAGTCGTGGCCGGTTGGGTTGATTCTTTCAATAGCGAGCATATGAAGCAACAAAAAATGGACTATTTTTGCCAGAGAGAGGAGAGATTATGGAATTAACCGAGAAATCATGTGTTCCTTGCCGGGGGGGCATCGATCCCTTGCAAGAAGCGCCAGCACGGCAGTTGCTCGCCAGCACGCCCGGTTGGGAGCTGTTGGACAACGCAACCAAAATTCAACGCAGCTTCAAAATGTCGGATTTTGTCGCTTCCCTCGATCTGGTGAACAAGATTGGGGAGCTTGCCGAAAATGAAGGGCATCACCCGGATATCAGCTTTGGCTGGGGCTATTGCAATGTGCTGCTCTACACCCACAAGATCAAAGGCCTGCACCAGAATGACTTCATCATGGCAGCCAAGATCAACGAATTGTCAGACGGTCATGCCGCCGAGGGTTGAAAGCAGGCGCTGAACGCCTTCGAGGCGCTGCTGTGCGGTCGGCCAGTTGCGGTTGATGACCAGCTTGTTATCGGGGCGCAAGATCAGGCCGAGGCTCGGATTGGTAACGTGAACGATAAGCTGCCCCGGATCGACCCTGGTATCGTCGCGGAAAGTAAGCACCGCGCCCTTTGGCCCGGCATCGATGCGGGCGATGCCGGCACTGCGGCAGAGCCGCTTGATGGCGACGATATCGAGCAGGTGAATGACTTCCTCCGGCGCCGGGCCGAAGCGGTCGGCCAGTTCCTCGATAAATTCCTCGATTTCTAAGCGGTCTTCCAGCCGTGCGACACGGCGATAGAGCGCAAGACGCACATCCAAATCCTCGACATAACTCTCCGGGATCAACACGGCTGTGCCGAGGCTGATTTGCGGCGACCATTCAGGGGCCGGCGCATCTTCCGCGCCATCCGCCGCCGCCCGCGTCTGGCCGACCGCCTCCTCCAGCATGTGCTGGTAAAGCTCGATGCCGACTTCGCGAATATGTCCCGATTGCTCACCGCCGAGTAGATTGCCGGCGCCGCGGATATCCATATCGTGGCTTGCCAGGCTGAAGCCGGCGCCGAGACTGTCGAGACGGTGGATCACTTCCAGGCGCTTGCGTGCCGTCGGTGTCACCCGGTGCGCCGGCGGTAGAGTAAAATAGGCGTAGCCGCGCAGTTTCGAGCGCCCGATGCGGCCGCGCAATTGATAAAGCTGCGACAGGCCGAACATATCCGCCCGGTGCACAATCATCGTATTGACGCGTGGCAGGTCGAGACCGGATTCGACGATTGCGGTACACACCAGCAGATCGAAGGCGCCGTCATAGAACGCTGACATGACTTCTTCCAATTCGGCCACCGGCATGCCGCCATGTGCCACGGCGAGCTTGACCTCCGGAACCAGCTTGCGCAGCCGGTCAAAAACACCATCGAGATCGGCGATGCGCGGGCAAACGTAAAAACTCTGGCCGCCGCGAAAATGCTCGCGCATCAAGGCCTCGCGAGTGACCACCGGGTCATACGGCATGATAAACGTGCGAATGGCCAGGCGGTCAACCGGCGGCGTGGCGATAATGCTCATATCGCGTACGCCGGTCAGCGCCATTTGCAGGGTGCGTGGAATCGGCGTGGCACTGAGCGTGAGCACATGGACTTCGGCGCGTAGTTTTTTCAGGCGCTCCTTATGAGCCACACCGAAATGCTGCTCTTCATCGACAATCAACAGGCCAAGATCGGCGAACTCAATCGCCTTGCCGAGGAGCGCGTGGGTGCCAATAACGATGTCTACCGTGCCGGCTTTCATGCCATCGCGGGTTTCCGTTGCCTGGGCTGGTTTGACCAGTCGCGATAGTTGCTCGACGCGCACCGGCAGGTCCTGAAAGCGCTCTCGGAATACCTGGAAATGCTGGCGGCAGAGCAACGTCGTCGGCACCAGCACAGCGACCTGTTTGCCGCTCATGGCGGCGCTGAACGCGGCACGCAAGGCAATCTCGGTTTTACCGAAACCGACATCGCCGCAAATCAACCGGTCCATCGGCCGCCCGCTCGCCATATCGGTCAGGCTGTCGTCTATGGCGTTGGCCTGGTCGTCGGTCTCGTCATAGGGAAAGCGGGCACAGAATTCCTCGAATGGCCCGCTATCGGCGCGCAGCACCGGCGCCGATTTCAGCGTGCGCTGCGCAGCGATCTTCATGAGTTCCTGAGCCATCTCCTTGACCCGTTTCTTGAGCCGTGCTTTGCGCGCCTGCCAGGCCGCGCCGCCGAGGCGGTCGAGGGATACCGGCTGATCGGATGAGCCATAGCGCGATAGGAGCTCGATATTTTCGACCGGCAGGAGGAGACGGTCATCGCCGTCATAGAGCAGACGCAGGCAGTCATGCGGCAAATTATCGACGTCAAGCGTCACCAAACTGTCATAGCGGCCAATGCCATGATCGGCATGAACCACCAAATCGCCTTGGGAAAGCTCAGACGCGTCGGCGAGAAATTCCTCAAGCTTGACCCGTCGGCGGCGCTGGCGCCGGTTGAGGCGGTCGCCGAGAATATCCTGCTCGGCGACGACGGTGAGCCCGGGCGCGGTGAAACCGTGCTCCATGGGGAGCACAGCCAGGGCGATGGCGGCAGCGGGTAGGTTTTCGGCTGCGCGCCAATCCTCGACCGGTGACAGATTATCGACACCATGCTCGCTCAACAGGCGGCTGATGCGCTCGCGCGTGCCGACGCTCCAGCCGGCTACGAGCATGCGGTTTTTGGCGCGTATCTCCTTTTCAAGATAAGCTTGCACAGATTCGAACAGTTCGCCAGTGAGTTTGCTGCGTTCGGCAACAAAAATCCGGCCTTGGCGTCCACCCATGTCGAACACTTGGCGTTCCGGTGCCGCCTCGGCGCTATACGGCGAAATTGTCGCAACGGCATGTTCAGCAAAGCGCCGGTCTCGCTCTTCGCGAGTGAGGTGTAGCATCCCCGGCGGCAGCGGCTTGTAATCCTCAATCGAGAATTCCGCGAGCGCGCCCGGACCCTCAGTACGGGCGCGGTAATAGTCGTCAATCGCTTCCCAGCGGTCGCCGCACGCCTCTTCCGACAGATGATCGAAGATTATCGGCGCGCCCGGCGCATAATCGAAAATGGTTTCCAACTCGCTATGGAACAGCGGCAGCCAATGCTCCATGCCGGGATAGCGCCGCCCGGCGTTGACTGCCTCGAACAACGGATCCGCATCGGTAACAGCGCCGAACTGAGTGCGGTAGCCGGCCGAGAAACGGGCAATACTATCGTCATTGAGCACGACTTCGCTCACCGGCACCAATTGCAGCGCTTCCAACGTGCCGTCGCTGCGCTGCGATACCGGATCGAATGTCTTAATCGCCTCGAGGGTTTCGCCAAACAGGTCAAGCCGCACGGGCTCCAGCGCACCGGGCGGGAAAATATCGATGATGCCGCCGCGCACAGCATAATCGCCCGCTTCCATCACCGTGCCGCCACGGGTAAATCCATTGCTTTCCAGGTATGCGAAGAGCGCTTCGGTGTTTAACTCGGCGCCTTTCTTAATGCTGTAAGCGGCTTGCGCCAGGGCACCGCGTGGCGGCACCCGCTGCAGCAGTGCGTTGACGGTCACCAGTACAATGCGCGCGCCCTTGTTGCCGGCAGCCAGGGTCACCAGGGAGGAAATCCGCTCGCTCACCAGATCGTTGCGCGGCGATACCCGGTCATAGGGCAAACAGTCCCAAGCCGGGATCGAGATGCACTCTACCTCGGGGGCGAAAAAGGCGAGGCAATCCCGCGCACTGGCGAGGCGGGCATCGTCGGGGGCGACGTAGAGCAGCGGCGTCGGGGCGGCTAGTTGGGCGAAGTGGCCCATGATCGATGCGTCATAGCCCTCCGGCATGCCGCCGAGGGCGACACGCCCCGGCCGATCGAGCGCCAGCGCCTGCAGGCTGTGGCTATCTCTGCTCAAGAGACGCGCCGCTCCCTGACAAAATCCATCAACCGTGCCACGGTCTTGTTGTTGAAGCGTTCGGGCAGCGGTACGCGGCCGGTGATCCAGTCGAGAATTTCCGGGTCGTTGGCGCCATCGAGCAATTCCTCAAGCGCCGTGGCCTGTTCCGCATCAAGGGAATCGCCGCATTCCGCAACAAAGCCGCCGAGCAGGATATCGGTCTCCCGCGTGCCGGTATGATTGGTACGGTAGCGCAGGCGCTTTCTGCGGGTCTCGAGGCTGTGGGTCATGAATATTCCGGAATAGATTCGCGCGGGATCATAAGAGAGCGCTCGCCTGTTGTCAGCCATTGCAGGCCGATTGGTGCGAGGGTAGCCTCGCCAAACCATGAGACCCGATATTTTAAACCCGCTTTTCGCCGAAGTTAACGTGCTTCCCGGCGTCGGGCCGCGCATCGCCAAGGCGATCGAGGTCTGCGCCGGACCCCTCGTGGTGGACCTGCTCTGGCACCTGCCAAGCGGCCTGATCGACCGCAGCTTCTCGCCCAACATCGCCGCGGCACCGCCGGGTGCGATCGTCACCCTGAAGATCATGGTCGATTCCCACCACAAACCGGCGGTACGACGCCTGCCCTACAAAGTGCGGTGCTCAGATGAAAGCGGCGAATTGACTCTGGTATTTTTCCACGCCCATGAGAAATATTTGCGTGAATTACTGCCAATCGGCGAAATCCGCGTGGTCAGTGGGCGCACTGAGCAGTACGGCGACGGCATTCAGCTCGTGCATCCGGACCATATTGTGCCCGAAAGCGAAATTGACGCCGTGCAAGGGATCGAGCCGGTCTACCCGCTCACCGCCGGCCTCAACCTGAAACCGCTCTCAAAAGCCGTGCAGGCGGCGCTCGAACGCGCGCCGGAAATGCCGGAGTGGTGCGACAAGGCCTATCTCGATCGCCAGGGCTGGCGGACTTGGAATGAATCCTTGCTGGCCGTTCACCAGCCGGAAAGTGAGGCAGATTTGCAGCCCGAATCCTTGGCCCGCCAGCGCCTCGCCTATGACGAGTTGCTCGCCAACCAAATGGCGCTGGCGCTATTGCGCGCATCCCTACAGCGCGTCAAAGGACGCAAGATCAGCGGCGACGGGCGTCTCAGAGATGCCGTCCGGGCACGCCTGCCGTTTACCCTCACTTCCGGGCAGGAGGCGGCGATCGCGGAAATCACCGCCGACATGACGCAACCGCATCGTATGCTGCGCCTGCTGCAGGGCGATGTCGGCAGCGGTAAGACAGTGGTCGCACTGTTTGCCATGTTGGTCGCGGTGGAAGCCGGCGCCCAGGCCGCCTTGATGGCACCGACCGAATTGCTGGCGCGGCAACACTTCGCCACCCTCGAGGCACTTCTCGGCGATTGCGGCGTGACGATTGTCTTGCTCGTCGGGCGCGGCAAAAAAAGCGAGCGCACCTCGACACTGGCCCGCCTTGCCGGCGGCGAAATCGATATCGCCATCGGCACCCATGCGCTGTTTCAAAGCGATATCGAATTCGCCGACCTGGCCGTGGCGGTGGTCGATGAGCAGCACCGCTTCGGCGTCCATCAACGCATGACGCTGGCGGCCAAGGGCAAAGGCGTCGATGTGCTGGTGATGACGGCGACGCCGATCCCGCGCACCCTCATGCTGACCGCTTATGGCGACCTGCAAAGCTCGCGATTGAACGAAAAACCGGCCGGGCGGGCAGCAATCGAGACGCGCGTCCTGCCGATATCCCGCCTCGGCGAGGTTGTCGATGGCGTCCGCCGCGCGGTGGAGAGCGGCGCGCGGGTCTTTTGGGTTTGTCCATTGGTTGAGCAATCGGAAGCGGTTGATCTGGCGGCGGTGGAAGAGCGTCACGCCCAGTTGCAGAATATTTTCGGCGACCGTGTCGGCCTCGTCCATGGCCGCATGAAAAGCGCCGAGAAAGACAGTGCCATGTCGGCCTTCGCCGCCGGCGCGGTGGATATCCTGGTTGCCACGACGGTCATTGAGGTTGGCATCGATGTGCCCGAAGCCACGATCATGGTAATCGAACACGCCGAGCGCTTTGGCTTGGCGCAATTACACCAATTGCGCGGCCGCGTCGGGCGCTCGAACAAGGCCGGCAATTGTCTGCTGCTCTATGTGCCGCCGCTCGGCGAGACGGCGCGGGCAAGGCTCGAGATCATGCGTGAGACGGATGACGGCTTCCGCATTGCCGAAGAAGATCTGAAATTACGCGGCGCGGGGGAATTGCTCGGCACGCGTCAGAGCGGTTTGCCGGAATTGCGCCTGGCCGATCTGGCTCAGCACGGCGAACTGCTCGCCACGGCGCGCGACGATGCCCGGTTGATCCTGCAGCGCGACCCGGAATTGCAATCGGAGCGCAGCCAGGCGCTGCGTATTCTGCTGTATCTGTTTGAGCGTGATGCGGCAGCGCGTTATTTACGCTCGGCCTGAGGGTCGTCCCCCTCTTGCGCCGTCTCATCAGGCGCTGATTTCGCATCCGGCGGTGAGACGATACCGCCTGAAATAACCAGCTTCACGCCCTCCTCCACCGTCATGTTCAGCGTGATGC
>JAPYQV010000154.1 GCA_029937205.1 Alphaproteobacteria bacterium | reverse complement strand
CAAACATGGTGCATACGGCAGCATTAATCGACGACCGGCCCTCAGCCTTCCGCTATCCGCGCGGCGAGGGCCTCGGCCTTGAAATTCCGGCCGAACCCGAAGCGCTTGAAATCGGCAAGGGCCGGATCTTACGCGAAGGCACGTCAATCGCCATTCTGTCGCTCGGCGCACATTTGAAGGAAAGCCTCGCTGCCGCCGATGAATTGCAAGCACACGGCCTTTCCTGC
The DNA here is from genome assembly GCA_029937205.1 of Alphaproteobacteria bacterium. Taxonomy (GTDB): domain Bacteria; phylum Pseudomonadota; class Alphaproteobacteria; order UBA828; family UBA828; genus PTKB01. The sequence goes on along the minus strand of JAPYQV010000154.1, from coordinate 6,493 downwards.
ACCGTTGCCGACGCGCGCTTCGCCAAGCCGCTCGACGAAGATTTGATTCGCCGACTGGCCGGCGAGCATGAGGTGATGATCACCATTGAGGAAGGCGCCATCGGTGGCTTTGCGGCGCATGTGCTGCAATTCCTGGCGAAAGACGGATTGCTCGACAACGGCCTCAAGATTCGCCCGATGACCTTGCCCGATCGCTTCATTGCCCATGGAACGCCGCAGGGCATGTATGAGGATGCCGGCTTGACGGTATCGGATATCGTCAACACCGCGTTGGCGACGCTCGGCAGCAATTCGGCCATGGCTGATTTGAGAGCATAAGGCTCGGGCGGCCCAGACTTAGGGCGGCTTGTGCCTTGCCGGAACCGTGAACAATATATCCCAATCGCTCCAATCCGACGCGGATGCGCCGTCGCGCTTGGCCGGTGAATTTGTCTCCGACGATGATTTAAACCGCGTCATTGAGGACGCCGCGGGCGAACTCCGCGCGGCGCGCAAGGACGACGGCCATTGGCTGTTCGAACTGGAAGCCGATGCATCCATTCCCGCCGAGTATATATTACTCAATCATTTTCTTGATGAGATCGACGATGACGTGGAGGCACGGCTGGCGAATTACATCCGCTCGCGCCAAGAGGAACATGGCGGTTGGCCGCTTTTCCATGGTGGTGACTTCAATATCAGCTGCACCGTCAAAGCCTATTTGGCGTTAAAGCTCGTCGGCGACGATCCGAATGCCGCGCACATGATAAAAGCGCGCGAGGCGGTACTTGCTCATGGCGGCGCGGCGCGCTGCAATGTGTTCACCCGGACCACGCTCGCCCTGTTCGGTGCAGTCCCGTGGCGCGCGGTACCGTCCATGCCGATCGAAATCATGTATCTGCCGCGATGGTTTCCCTTTCATCTCAGTAAAATATCCTACTGGTCGCGCACCACGCTGGTGCCGTTGTTGATTCTTATGACGCATCGGCCGCGCGCCAAAAATCCACGCGGCGTCCATATCCGCGAACTGTTTGTGACGCCGGCAGAAGAAGAGCGCGGTTATTTTCACGGGCAAGTCGGCAAGGCGCGGGTATTTCTTGGCATCGACCGGCTGCTGAAGGGCTACGAGACCATCATGCCGATGGGTCTGCGCCGCCGTGGCATCGATGCGGCACTTGCCTGGTGCTTGACCCGGCTCAACGGGGAAGACGGATTGGGGGCGATCTTTCCACCCATGGCCAATCTGCTGATGGCTTTGGACAGTCTTGGATACCCGCGCGATCATGAAGTTCGCCGCACCGTCAGGCGCTCCCTCGATCTTCTGCTGACAACGCCGGTTGGCGACAGCCAGTATTGCCAACCATGCATGTCGCCGATCTGGGACACCAGTCTGGCGGCGTTGGCCATGATGGAGACCGGCGAGGCGGCGGACGGCGTTGAGATGCAGCCCACCAATGCGTGGATGGTTGAACGCCAAATCACCGAAGCCAAGGGCGATTGGGCCGACGCCCGGCCAGCCGTGGCACCTGGCGGTTGGGCGTTTCAATACAACAATGATTTCTATCCCGATGTGGACGATACGGCTGTCGTCGCCATGGCGCTGCACCGGGCCGACGAAGAAAAATACGCCGAACCGGTACGCCGCGCCGCCGAATGGATCGAGGCCATGCAGAGCTCCAATGGCGGCTGGGGTTCATTCGACGCCGAGAACGATAAATATTATCTCAATCACATTCCCTTCGCCGATCATGGTGCGCTGCTCGATCCGCCGACCGTCGATGTCAGTGCGCGCTGTGTTGGTTTCCTGGCCCAGCTTGGCCATGCGCCGGACCATCCTGTTCTGCGCAAGGGTATCGATTATCTGCTCAGCGAGCAGGAAGAAGACGGCTCGTGGTTCGGACGCTGGGGAACCAATTATGTCTACGGCACCTGGTCGGCTCTCTGCGCCCTCGCCATCTCGGATGTCGCGCCCGAATCGCAGCCTGTCCGCAAGGCGGTTGCTTGGCTTGAATCGAAACAGCGCGACGATGGCGGCTGGGGCGAAACGGGCGAGAGCTACTATCCCGAAAGAACGGAAAACTCTTTCACCAAAGAGAGTACGCCATCGCAAACTGCCTGGGCCGTGCTGGCTCTGATGGCGGCGGGGGAGGTCGACAACGATGCGGTGAAGCGCGGCGTCAATTTCCTCCTGAAGAGTGAGCGCAGCGGCGCCAAATGGGATGAGTCGGAATATACCGCCGTGGGATTTCCGCGCGTGTTTTATCTCCGTTACCACGGCTACAGCGCCTATTTTCCGCTCTGGGCGCTGGCCCGCTACCGTTCCCTAAAAGAACAAGACGACCCGCAAACACGCTACGGAATGTAGGAACCCGCATTCCGTGCCGGCGTCCCCGGGCTTTCGCAATACCGCCTTCATATGCGGCATGGAGAGTGAGGCGCGTTGCCTGCGGGCGGCAGGCATCACCAATTCGATTTCTCTCTCGGGCGCAAATACCCTACGGGCCGGAGAGATATCACGCGAGCTCGTGTCTGCCGGCGCCGATTCACTTATCAGCATCGGCCTCGCCGGCGGACTCGATCCGCGCCTCGGTCCGGGTTCCGTGATTGTTGCCGAGCGTGTCTTATCCTGGCAGCAACCCTTTCCGACGACCTCAAGGCGCTCCCCCCTGCAAGGATTGGGAAGTGTGTTTCGCCAGGAAGATTCCGACACGCCTGAGGAAAAAAAAACGGTACCGGATGCGCAGTTCGAGGCCGATCCGGAATTGCGCGCGCAGTTGCTTGCGCTGCTCGGCGGTAAATCTTGGAGCGGCAGTATTGTCGGCGTTAACCGGGCGGTCACCAGGCCGGCCGAGAAGTTGAGCCTCTATGCCCAGACCCAAGGATTGGCTTGCGACATGGAGAGCCATGCCGTGGCCGAGGCCGCCAAAGCGGCGGGCATCCCGTTCCTGGTGCTACGGGTGGTTTCCGATCCGTCGAACCGATCGATCCCGCAATCGGCGTTGGCCGGGATTACGCCGGCCGGGCGGACCTCTCCGGGCCGGGTGTTACGCAGCCTCTCGGTCCGGCCATGGGAATTGTTCGAGCTGTTGTCGCTGGCGCTGGATGCGCGTATCGCGTTCGGTGCCCTACGCCGCGTGGCTCGCCGGAGCGCTCCGCTTTTTCGCGCCGTCGGGTGAGGGCGGGGCATCGCCGCCTTCAAGATCGGTGAGCATGGTCTCGACATGTGTTTCGAAGAGATATTCCGCCGGCCGGGCTTTCTCGAGATCGATTTCAGGCGCCAATTTGCCTTCCGTCCGCACGCCGCGCAAATTCACCATTAGAGCCTTCAGAGGATGCGACAGGGTATCTTCGACGGCGGTCGCCTCATAGCCGCAATGGACCATACAATCAGCGCATTTCTCGTATTTCCCGGTGCCGTATTTGTCCCATTCCGTGTCTTCCATAAGTTCACGAAATGTCTTGGTGTAGCCTTCGCCCAATAGGTAGCACGGCTTTTGCCAGCCGAAAATATTGCGCGTCGGGTTGCCCCACGGCATGCATTCGTAGGTTTCGTTGCCGGCGAGGAAATTAAGGAACAGGCTGGATTGGCTAAAGTGCCATTTTTTATTCTTTCCCCGGCGGAAAACATCGCGGAACAGCGCTTTGGTTTTGGCGCGGTTGAGGAAATGCTCCTGGTCGGGCGCGCGCTCATAAGAATAGCCGGGTGAAACGGTGATCGCGTCAATCTTCAAATCGTTGGTGACGAAATCGAAAAACTCAGCCACCTCTTCGGCCTCATGGCCATCGAACAGGGTGGAATTGATATTGACGCGAAAGCCGCGCGCCTGGGCTTCTTTGATGGCGGCGACAGCGCGCTTAAACGTGCCTTTTTGAGCGACCGCCTTGTCGTGCGCTTCTTCCAGCCCGTCCAAGTGAATGGAGAAAGTCAAATAGGGGCTCGGCGTGTATTGATCGAGTTTTTTAGCGAGCAACAGGGCATTAGTGCAGAGGTAGACGAATTTCCTGCGTGCCACGATGCCTGCGACGATCTCTTTCATCTCCGGATGAATGAGCGGCTCGCCGCCCGGGATGGACACAATAGGTGCGCCGCATTCATCGACCGCGGCGAGGCAATCCTCGAGACTCAGGCGCTGGTCCAAAATCGTCGACGGATAATCGATTTTGCCGCAGCCCGGACAGGCGAGATTACAGCGGAACAAGGGCTCCAGCATCAGTACCAGGGGATAGCGCTTGGTCCGTTTGAGGCGCTTGGACAGAACATAGGCGCCAACGCGGATCTGCTGAATGATGGGTACGGACATATTCGGGTGCGCCCTTTCGGCTCTTCAATCTTGTCTGTCTATTGCGGCGCGGTAATGTGATCGCGCCCCGGCGTGCGGCCGTCCTCGCCGGACCGCACCAGTTCCTCCGGCAGCTTGAAGCGCACGCGCTCCTTGATGCCGTTCTGGAACTTTAACTCAACTGTGGAGAATTCGCGCAGCTTGTCGAATAGCTCGCGCACCAATTGCTCCGGCGACGATGCGCCCGCCGTCACGCCGACGCGCTCGACGCCTTCGAACCAGCCATGGTTGAGGTCGCTGGCATCCTCGATCAAATAGGTCGGCACGCCCATTTCCTCGCCAATCTCGCGCAGTCGGTTGGAGTTCGAACTGTTGCGCGCGCCGACTACCAGAATGAGCTGAACGTCTTCGGCCAGGGCGCGTACGGCGGCCTGCCTGTTTTGCGTGGCGTAGCAAATGTCTTTCACGTCAGGACCGGAGATTTTGGGAAAGCGCTTCTTCAGCGCCTCGATGACGTCGCGCGTATCATCGACGCTGAGCGTGGTCTGCGTCACATAGGCGACCCGGTCGGGGTTGCTGACGCTGATGGACTGTACATCCTCTGCCGTGGCGACGATTTGCGGTCCCTTTTTCAGCCGGCCGCTGGTGCCTTCGACTTCGGGATGGCCCTCATGGCCAATCAGGATCACCTCATCGCCCTCGCTTTCATAGCGCTGCGCTTCAATATGCACTTTGGCGACCAGCGGGCAGGTCGCGTCGATCACCGGCAGGCCGCGCTCACGCGCCTGCATCTCGACATCCTCGGAAACGCCATGGGCGCTGAATATCGTTACCGCGCCTTCCGGGACCTCGCTCACTTCGTCGACGAAGATCGCGCCCTTTTCCCGGAGCTCGGCCACGACACGTTTGTTGTGGACGATTTCGTGGCGGACATAGATCGGCGGGCCGTAAACTTCGATGGCGCGCTCGACAATTTCGATGGCCCGCTCGACGCCAGCGCAAAAACCCCTTGGCTCCGCTAAAATTACCTGCATCGAATGGCCTCAATCCATGATTATTCTCCCGGTTCTTGTACCGAAATCAGGAGAATCTTACAAGTTCAGCGAAATTTTAACCGCTTCTGTTGCGGGCGACATCCGCTATTTTAATAGGTGATTTAAGCCAATCGGTGAAATAATGGCCGAGACATAAATCGACAGGCTAGGGGCATGCATAAATTAACCATTCGTCACGCTCGGTTTTCAGGCGATCTCGCGGCTATTGCGGCTCTGATCCAGGAATATATCGAGACCATCGATCGGTCCGCCTGCAAAGAGGAAGTTGAAGCCGCCCTCGACGGACTGCCGGCGCCCTATGACCGTGAGGATAGCGGCTATTTTTTGGCAGAAAGCGGCGAATCGATTGCCGGTGGTGTTGCCTTTTCGCGCCTGGGTACCGGAGAGGCGGAAATGGCCCGGCTTTTCGTCCGCCCGGAATATCGCCGCCACGGCATCGCCCGGTCTTTGGTCGAGCGCGCCATGAAGGAGGCTCGCGCATTTGGCTACGAGCGCATGGTACTGCATACCCTGCCGGAATGGCGCGCCGCGCAGGCGCTCTACAGCGAGCTGGCATTTACCCCATCGCCGCCTATAGCGGTGTCGCGGTGGACGAAGCTATTTGTTACGCCCGCGAGCTCAGCGGCGACGCTTAAAGCGTTGCCAAGGCCTGATCCAAATCGGCGATGATGTCGTCGATTGTCTCGATGCCGATCGAGAGGCGAACCACATCCGGCCCGACGCCGGCGCCCTCCAATTGCTCTTCGGTCAACTGGCGGTGGGTTGTTGAGGCCGGGTGAATGATCAGGCTGCGCGTATCGCCAATATTGGCGAGATGGGAAAACATGGAGACCTTTTCGACGAACTTAACGCCGGCGTCATAGCCGCCCTTGAGACCGAGCGTGAACACCGCGCCACACCCCTTGGGCAGATATTTTGCCGCCAATTCCCGGTACGGACTTGACTCCAGCCCCGGGTAGGAAACCCAAGATACTTGCGCATGCGCCTCAAGATACTCGGCAACTTTCTGCGCGTTGCTGCAGTGGCGCTCCATGCGGAGCGGCAAGGTCTCGACACCCTGAAGCAGATTCCATGCCGCCATCGGCGCCAGGGCCGGGCCGAAATCGCGTAAGCCCACGGCGCGGATTTTCGTGGTGAAGGCAAAGTCGCCAAATGTTTCGCCAAATGTCAGACCGTGAT
>JAPYQV010000153.1 GCA_029937205.1 Alphaproteobacteria bacterium | reverse complement strand
GGCGGTGAGGTGGTGCTGCAATCGGAGGCGAGTCAGCGTGTGGTGAAGGCCGCAGATTTTCAAATTGGCATGCTCGCCACGGCACGCGCGGTGGATGAAATCGTCGTCGCCGCGCGCTTTCCCGTGGCCGAGGCGGGGGCCGGATATGGCTTTACAGAAATGGCACTCCGCCACGGTGATTTCGCGCTTGCCGCTTTCGCAGTGAAGGCGACCCAGGAGCATGTGCGCATTGCCGTTGGTGGCGTCGCCGATCGGCCAATGGTGCGGGAATTGCCCGCTGACCTCGACGGTACGGCGCTGGATGACGCGCTCAACGATCTCGCCTGGGATTTGGCGGCGACGGACGATCCCCATGCCAGCGCTCGTTATCGCCGCGAGCTGGTGCGCCGGCTCGGGCGGCAAACAGTGGCGGAGGCGAAATCATGCCGCGCCTGAAAGCCGGCGAACGCAGCCGCGTCAGTTTCGAATTGAATGACCGCACCGTGAGTGGCTTTGCCGAGCCGCGCATGCTGCTGGTCGATTTTCTGCGCCATGAAATCGGCGCCACCGGTACCCATGCCGGTTGCGAGCATGGTGTTTGCGGCGCCTGCACGGTGCGCCTCGACGGCGCCGCCATCCGCTCCTGCCTAACTCTGGCGGTGCAGGCTGATGGCCGGAAGGTGGAGACGGTGGAAGGCTTGGCCGATGAAGATGGCACGCTGTCGCGCCTACAGGCTGCGTTCCGGCGCAATCACGCGCTGCAATGCGGCTTCTGCACGCCTGGCATTTTGATGTCGCTGGAAGATTTTCTCGGTCGCGGCAGCGCCCCGGACGAAAGCGAGATTCGCGAGATGTTGAGCGGCCATCTTTGCCGTTGCACCGGATATAGCGGCATTGTGCGCGCCGTATTGGAAGTGGTCGCCGATATGCGGGATAGCGAGAATGCTTGATCTCGGTACCACATTCATCGCCGCGGTCGAGCGTGAACCCGGTGCCAAGGCGATTGTTGATGGCGATGTGGCGCTCACTTACGGCGAATGGCTCGAGCGTATTCGCGGCCTGGCCGGCGGCCTCGCAAGCATGGGCCTGGCGCCCGGCGATCGTGTCGCGGTGGTGCTGCAAAATACCTGGCAGATGGCGACCCTGCATTGGGCCTGCCAATTGACCGGGCTCATTGTCACGCCGCTCAATTGGCGGGTGAGCGCCGATGAACTCGATTATTTCGTAGCCAATGCCGAGGCCAAAGCGATTTTCTTCGCCGACATATCGGCACCGGCGCTGAACGCCATAGCCGGCAGCGCTAACATGCCGCGAGTTTCCGTGGACGGCGCGCCGGGCGGCACACATGATTTTGACGAGCTGATGAATTCGAAGGCCGCACCGCTTCAATCGCATGCCGCTGCCGATGACATCTCGCTCATGCTCTATACCTCCGGCACCACGGGACCGGGCAAGGGCGTGCCGCGCCGCCACCGCACCGAGCGTGCCGCGGCGCTCGCCCATGTGGCACAGAATTGTTACCGCTATGGTGAATCGACGCTCGGTGTGATGCCGCTCTACCACACCATGGGCGTGCGCTCGCTGCTTGCCATGGCCCTGGTGCAGGGCTGCTTCGTCTGTTTGCCGCGCTTCGATGCTGCTCTGGCGCTGGAATGGATCGCGCGCGAGCGCGTGAGCACGCTTTATCTCGTGCCCACGCTCTATCATGATCTTCTCGCCTCGGATGCTTTCGCCGGCGCCGACGTTTCATCCGTGCGCAAGCTTGGCTTCGCCGGCGCGCCCATGACGGATGGGTTGTTGCAGCGCGTCGAGGCGGCTTTTAAGCCGGAGCTGTTCGTCAATCATTACGGCTCGTCGGAAGTTTATACCTTCACCATCGAACAGGATGCCGTGGCCAAACCCGGGTCCGCCGGCAAGGCCGGGATCAATCAGCATATCCGCGTGGTCGAGGTCGGAGCGGATGATCCCGATACCGTGTTGGCGTCGGGCGAAGAGGGTGAAATTATCGCCAGCCTGGCCAGCGACGAAGCCTTCGAAGGCTATTGGCGGCGTCCGGAAGCGGACGCGAATTCGCTTAAGGACGGCTGGTATCATACCGGCGACATGGGCTATTTCGATGCCGACGGCGATTTGTTCGTGACCGGGCGGGTCGACGACATGATCATCACCGGCGGCGAGAATGTCCTGCCCGTTGAGATCGAAAGCGTCCTATCGCTCCATTCCGGCGTGGCTGAAATCGCCGTGGCCGGACTCGAAGACGAGCGCTGGGGCAAGCGCGTCACGGCGTTCATCAAGCGCCGGGAAGCGGTAACGGAAACGGAGTTGGACAGCTATTGCAGGCAGTCCGACCTCGCCAATTTCAAACGTCCGCGCGAGTATGTGTTCGTGCGCGAGATTCCAAAATCCCCGGTTGGAAAGATCCTGCGGCGCAAGCTGATCGCCGGAGAATACGAGCGTGAATAAATCCCATTGGAGGAAAAGTGAGCCAATCATTTGACAGCAGCCTGCCTGAATTGCTGAAGAGCCTGGACGGTTTCCGCGTCGAGATTGACGAAGCGCGCGAGCGTGCCGATATCATTTTTGACCGCCCGCCGCTCAACATCGTCTCCATGAAGGCACGCGAGCAACTCGCCGCCGTGTTCGAGGAACTTGACCGCAATGACGCGGTGCGGGTGATCGTATTACGCGGTGCGGGTAAGAATCTTTCCTCCGGCGGTGAAATCTCCGGCTTCATGGAGCAAACGCCCGAGCATGTGTCGCGCCTCGCGTGGAATGTGGCGGCGGCGGAGCGCTGCCACAAACCGGTGGTGGCGGCGATCCGCGGCTACTGCTTCGGCGTCGGCTTCGAGCTTTCCCTCGCCTGCGATTTTCGCATTGTCAGCGAAGATGCACTGGTCGGTTTGCCTGAGCAGCGGATTGGCATGATCCCCGGTTCCGGCGGCTCGATCCGCCTGCTCAAAATGATTGGCATGGCGCGCACCAAAAGCATGGTCATGCGCAGCCTCAGGGTTTCCGGCACGGACGCCTATGCCTGGGGCATCGCCACGGAATGTGTCGCCGACGATGCGCTGGAAGAAGCCACCGACGCTTTTGTCGACGAATTGCGCTTCTTCTCGCCGCTCGCCCAGCGCACCATCAAAGGCGTCTTAAACGCCGCTGAGGATGCGCCGCTCCATGTCGGTATTGAGATGGAAGGCCAGGCTTACGGCCGCATCCGCTCGTCGGAGGATTTCGCCGAGGGCGTGGCGTCGTTCAAGGAAAAGCGCAAAGCGGTGTTCAAAGGAAGATAATATGCTTGGACGTGATGTCATATTGGCGAGCTTGGTGGCGCACGGCACCGAGTTTGTGTTCGGCAATCCCGGCACCACCGAAAGCCCGCTGGTTGACAATCTGAGCGCCTACCCGTCGCTGTCTTATATTCTTTCTCTGCACGAGGGTGTGTCGATCGGCGCCGCGAGCTATTACGCGCAAGCGTCCGGCCGCACCGGGATCGTCAATCTCCATGTGGCGCCGGGCCTCGGCAACGCTATTGGCATGCTGTATAGCGCCCTGAAGGCGAACTCGCCGATGATCGTCACCGCCGGCCAACAGGACACGCGCCTACGCTTGCGTGCGCCGCTGCTCGGCCATGACCTGGTGGGCATGGCCGCGCCGGTGGTTAAATGGAGTGTTCAGGTAGAGCATGCCGATGAGTGCGCCGACATCATGCGCCGCGCCTTTAAAATCGCCAACGACCCACCCGCCGGTCCGGTATTTGTTGCACTGCCGATTAACGTCATGGAACAGGAGACGGCCATCGGTGCGGCACCCAGCGGCGAGCTGTTTCGTTCGCCGGGCGCGGACGCACAAGCGATCGAACTTCTCGCCGAACGCATATTGAGCGCCAATGCACCGGTCATCGTGATCGGCGACGATGTGGCGCGGGCGCGCGCCGGTGGCGCGGTGACCGCGCTCGCTGAGGCGATTGGCGCACCGATCTGGGCAGAGTTGATTCACCAGCATTTCGGCATCGCTAACGATCATCCCCATCTGCGCGGCGACATTTCCTATGATTCGGCTCGTATAGCTACGGGATTCGGAGATGCCGACTTGGTGTTGATGATTGGCGGGCCATTCTTCGAGGAAGTCTGGTTCTCCGAGGGCTCGCCGTTTCCGCCCGGCGCCACCATTTTGCAGATCGAAGAGTCTCCGGAACGACTGGCGCGTAATTATGCACTGACAGCCGGCGTGGTCGGCGGCATGTTGCCGACACTGACGTCGCTTGTTGAGGCTGTTCAAGAACGGAGATCGGACGCGGTTCGTCAGGCGGCGCAAGAACGTTGCCGGCGATTGGGAGAGCTCAAACAGGCAGCGATGGAGGTCCGGCAGGCGCGCCTCGATAAAGTGCGAGGCGTGCGGCCCATGCCGATGGCGCTGGTGATGGCAACATTGGCCGACGCGGTGCCATCCAACGTTGTGATCGTGGAAGAGGCCATCACGGGCAGCCCCGATCTCACCGAGATGTTTAAGTTTTCCGGCCCCGGCGATTATTTCTGCGGACGCGGCGGCGGCATCGGGCAGGGGCTGCCGGGCGCGCTCGGCGTGCAGTTGGCCATCCCGGATCGTCCGATTGTCTGCATTTCCGGCGATGGTTCGGCGATGTACAGCATCACTGCGCTGTGGACCGCGGCGCACCACAAATTGCCGATCACCTTCATCACCCTTTCCAACCGCGAATACCGCATTCTGAAGCAGAATATTGATCTCTACCGCGGGCGTTTCGAGATCGAATCAGACCGCGCCTATGCGCATTTGGATTTACACCAGCCGCATCTGGGCTTTGTCGAGATGGCCGCCGGCATGGGCATCGTTGGCCGCCAAGTCTCAGAGCCGGAGGAATTGGTCGAAGCACTTGGAGAAGCACTTGCCTCCGGAGAGCCAAGGCTGATCGATGTGTTGATCGAGGGAAAAACTTAACGCGCGTGGCGCAGCCAGGCCGCGTCAATGCTCGGGCGATCTACCGTTTTGTCCGTCGCCGCCATGATCTGGCGCTCATTCGGGCCGCCACTGGTCAGGGCGCGGAACGCTTCGACGACGGCGCCGGCGGGATTGCCGTGGCGCTTGGCGGCAAGCGAGAGCGGTTCGTCCTTGCGCCCCGAACAGTGTGCGCAGGGCCAGGCTAGGCGCGCCATCAAATCAATCGCTTCGCCTTCGGGAAAGCGCGTCATCAGCTCTTCGATCGTGGTCGAGCCGCGTATCGGTCCGGCTCTATCCTTCACACTGTATGGCATTTCCCGGCACGCTTTTCCTATTCAGCTACGGCCGCATATTGCGGTTTTTCCTGGCCCGGCATGACGATGGCATCGCGTGGCATTTGATAGCGCGCGTAGGGCAACACCACCACTTTGGCGTCCTTGCCGTGCTCGGTGAAAGCATCGGCCAGCGCGTTCTCAAGCGACGTGCTCGCTTCAATGCCGATGTCCGCCGCCATTTCGAGGTTTTCCTCGAGCGTCACCACATGCAATTTTTTGCGCGTCATCACCTCGTAGATCGGCACCCAGATGCAGCCGGCCCACATCTCGATCTTGCGGGCGTGGATGTCGCGGTAGACGCACTCCATATTCTCTGGCGTTGGCGGCATATAAGGCTTCATCAAATCCATCAGCGCGAGGCCGGGAAAATTTCCGAGATGGGTATTCACGCCGGGCGACGGGCTGCAATAGATGATGGTCGCGCCGTCTTTCAGCACCAGGTCGGACGACATGCAGCCCCAGCCGGTATGAAAGAAGAGATGATCGGTCGGCGCAAAGACACCGCAAATGGCGATATCGGCAAGCCCGCCGGCCGGCCGTTCATAGGCATAGATATCGTTGAATATTTTGAGCGATTCGAGATGGGCATCGGGATGGCGGCCGAAATTCATAAAGCAAACGCTGCCGCGCGTATTGATAACGCTGTTGAGCGTCGCGGTCAGCTTGCACATGGTCGCCGCATCGTCGATATCGGCCCGCATGGGTCCAGCATAGGAGCCGTAATGGGTATCGGGCGACATCACAAAGGCGCAGTGATTCGATTCAATAGTTTCATCTGAAACCACACCGGGAACGATCAGCTTGCCGCCGCCGCCCGCGCCCCAATGGTTGGACTGGGTCTGGCCGACCGACAGTTTGACATCCGATTTCGCCACTTCCTTGTGCAGCCACACCGGCGTTCCGCGCGACGTCACGCCGATGAAGGTGTACATGTCTTCCTCGCGCGGCTCGTTTTGGAAGAACGCAATGCCGAGGCGCTCCATGCGCGCCATGTTTTCCTTGCCGAGTTTCTTCTCGGTATCGGATTCCGACATGGTGAAGACCTTGCCGTTGGCGCACACCACGCGGGCATCCTTGACGCCGTGCTTTTCGATCGCATCGAGTATCGCCGGCAGGATTTTGGAAGCGGGCGTCGGGCGGAACTGGTTGTCGATGATAATCGCCAAGCTCTTGTCGGGGCCGATCATTTCTGAGAAACGCGGGCCGGAGTGCGGGTTTTCCAATGCCTGCGCCGCCGCTTCTGTAACATTGGCGAGCGAAGCGGGCTCATTCGGCTCGATCACCGCAACCAAATTGTCGCTCGGAATATCGATCTCAATCTGTTCGCGATAAACCATGCTGGGATCGTCGCAGGATCCAATGGTTAAGGGATCCAAGGACTCAAAAGGAATGGTGACGCGTGTGGTTTTGGTCATGGCGGCCTCTCAGAAATTTTCGACCCTATTTTGCGCCAACCAGACGTCGCGGTCGAGAGCGGATTGAGGGATATAG
>JAPYQV010000152.1 GCA_029937205.1 Alphaproteobacteria bacterium | reverse complement strand
GCGCCAAGGCGCTGCGTGCGGAGGTGCCATCGCCGTTCGATTATGGCGAACAGACGCGGATCTACATCGTCACCGATGTGCGGCGCAACGATGCCGATCAAGTTGGCGCCGCTTACCGCGAGCTGTTTTTGGCTTCCGGTGGCGGTGCGCTCGGCCTTTTTACCGCGATCTCGCGCCTGCGCGCGGCCCATACGCGTATCGATGGCGCGCTCGATAAAGCCGGGCTCCGCCTGTGGGCGCAACATGTCGATCCGCTTGATACCACAACCCTGGTCGATATCTTTCGCGCCGACGAGGATGGCTGCTTGCTCGGCACCGATGCGGTGCGCGACGGCGTCGATGTGCCAGGCCGCAGCCTGCGCCTGATCGTCTTTGACCGGGTGCCGTGGCCGCGTCCCGATATCCTGCACAAGGCGCGCAAGCGGCGCTTCGGCGGCGCCCGCTATGACGACATGCTGGCCCGCCTCAAACTGAAACAGGCCTATGGCCGCCTGGTGCGCCGCGCCGATGACAGGGGCGTCTTTGTGATGCTCGATTCGGCGCTGCCAAGCCGGCTGCTCGGCGCGTTTCCGCCCGATGCACCGATCGAGCGGGTGGGGTTGGCCGACGCCATCGCCCATGTGCGGGAATTTCTCGGGCGTTCGAATTGATGCTGCCCTTGCGGCACGGCGCGTAATCCCCTAAGAGGCGGGGTGCGACAGACGAGATGCTCACCCATATACGACGAATTTATTTTGAGGATATTATGGCGAGCAACAATTCATCATCGGCGCCCATGAGCCATCACACCGCGTTGATTTAAACCATGGTGATGGTGTCCGCGGCGGACAGCGAAATGACCGATGCCGAAATCATGGCGATTGGCGAGGAAGTCCAGCGCCTGCCTGTCTTCCGCGATTACGACATCGCCTCGCTGCCGCAAGCCGCCGCGGCGTGTGCCGAGTTCCTGAATACCGAGGATGGCCGTTTAGCCTCGGACAATTGGCGAGCAAGGTGAAGGAAGTGATGCTGGCTGAGTAAGGTTCTCCGGAATGCATCATGCGTTCCGGCAAGCGTGACCACGCGCCCGAGTTAATACGAGGTAGCCAAGAGCGCGGATGCGCTCGCCCGGCGTCTGAGGGGCTAATCAAAAAAGAGCGGACGCGACCACCCGGCGATTGAGGGCAGAATTATATACGCTTCAGGAACCCCGGCAGAGGAACTTCTTTGCCGCCCGTGATGCCGCCGGGGCGGAGCGCCAGGACAATCAGCATGAAAGCCGCCAGTCCCAATTCGCCGAGCCCTGAGACGCCGATCGGCTTTTCGGCCAGGCGCAATCCTTCGCTCACGACGGAAATGGCGACCACGCCAACCACAGCGCCGGTGAGCGAGCGCATGCCGCCGACCAGGAGCATCACGATGGTGATGAAGGTGATGTTGAGATAGAGCAGATTGGCCTGGGTGATGGTGGCGGTGAAGTGGACATAGAGCACGCCGCCAATGCCGGTGACGAAGGCGCTAACCACAAAGGCGATCAGGCGCTGAAGGACAATATTCACGCCGGCGGCCTTGGCCGCGACCATATCCTCGCGCGTCGCGCGCAGTTGCAGGCCGAACTTTGAGCGGTCATAGACATGGGCGATGAGAAGCGCGCCGGCGACAAAACCAAAGGCGGTCCAGAGATCCACATAGGTCGGCAAGCCGATCAATGTGCTGGCGCCTTTGGTGAAGGAATCCCACTGGTTATAGACCACCGTCACGATGGTGAAGACGGCGAAGGTGCCGATCGCCGCCGCGATGCCGGAGAGGCGCATCAGCGGTATGCCGACGATCAGGGCAAGTACGGCGGAGAGCAGGCCGGCCAAAATAGCGCCGGGCAGAACATGCATCTCCATCTGGCCGAAGCCCTCCCAAATATTCGGCAGCATGATTTTCTTGCGCATGACCGACATGGTGAGCCAGGCCGACATATAGGCCGAGACGATCATAAAAGTGGAATGGCCGAAGGAGAGGATGCCCGAATTGCCGATAAAAATATAAAGCCCGATGACGACGGTCATCATGATCAGCGCCTTGGTCACCATGCGCTCGAAGGAGAATGGCCCGAGGTGGGAAAAGGCGACGACAATGGCGAGTATTGCGATCAGGCAGAGTACCGGCCACAGTTTTGCCAAGGCATCGCTGCGGCGCGCGCGCGCCAACATCAAACCCGTTCCTCAAGCGCCGAGACCTTGATGATGCCGCCCGGGCGGAACATCAGGAACAGCAGCACCAAGGCAAAGATGAAGGCCTCGCGGTAGTTGAGCAGCGCCAGCGGCAAAACCCCGCCCAGCACCACTTCCAGGATGCCGACCATATAGCCGCCGATGACAGCACCCGTGAGACTCCCCATGCCGCCGATCACGGTGGCGACAAAGGCGACCAGGGTGAGGCGCAGGCCCATCGCCGGCAGGACGAGGCCGGTCTTGCCAAGAATGACGATCGCCGCCGCACCGGCCAACAGGCCGCTGATGGCAAAGGCCGCGGCGATAACCAGATTAACGCGCACCCCCATCATGCGCGCCATGCGCACATCTTCCGATGCGGCGCGCATATTGACGCCCATCGCGGTGCGCTTCAGGAACAGGGTGAGCCCGGCCATCAGGGCGAGGGAAATTGCGATGGTAAAGAGATTGAGGAGCGAAACGCTGAGCTCGCCCCAGACAATGTGACGGTTGAGCACCGGCACGATATCGACGCCGAGCGCGCGCCCGCCCATGATCATCAAGACAAAATTCTGCAGGAAGAAACTGACCGCGAAGGAGGCGGCGAGCAGGACGGAGGGATCGGCCGTGCGCAGCGGGCGAAAGGCAATCCGTTCGGTCATTAAAGCGACCAGGATGGCGATCACGACGCCGCCGAGGATGGTGATTGGCCACACCGCTGCGGCCATCAAGAACATGGCATAGGCGCCCATCATCAGAAGATCGCCATAGGCGAAATTGATCAGCCGCATGATGCCGAAAATGAGGCCGATGCCGAGGGCGGCGAGCGCATAGAGACCGCCGACGCTCAGTGAATCGATCACATATTGAAGAACTATCACTCTGGATTAGCCCGTCGCGTGTAGATAAATCAAGGCCCCCGCAGTGCGTATTACGGCGCGCTGCGGGGGCCCATGACCAAGATCAAATTGTCCGCCTTAGAACGTGATCGGCGGCACTTTCTCGGCGGTGTAGCGCATGATCGGCGCATGTTTACCGTTCTGCACTTCCATCATCTGCATACCGCGATAGAGATTGATATGGAGGTCCGGCGAAAAGCTCGTCGACCCGACCAGGAGGTCTTCATTGTCGAATTTATCAAGCTCCATACGGATCGCGTCGGGGTCAAACGAACCGGCCCGTTCCGCCGCCATCGCCCAGGCTTCCACCAGGCTGTAGCCGGTCATCGAGTGGGCTGTAATCGGCGCCACGCCATGCATCGCGGTGTAGCGTGCGACATAATCATTGATGCGCGGGTTCGGGTCGTTGCCGAACATGGAACCATAAACCGAGAGATAGAAATCGCTCAGATTGGGGATCGCATCCAGCCAGAAAGCGCCGTCCATGGATTCAGAGGCGAGGATCGGCGTGCTGACGCCGGCATTGCGCGCCTGTTTGATCAGGGCGGGGCCATCGAAGGTTCCGGTGCACATGAATACGAAATCGGCATCGCTGCTCGCTTTCATGCGGGTGACTTGGCCGTCGAAAGTCTTCACTTCAGCGAAGTTAAAACTGTCTTCACCGGCGATCTCGCCGCCGAGCTCTGCCCAGCGGATTTTGAAGTTGGCGCATAGCGATTTGAAATATTCGACCATCGAATCCAATTCGACATAGACCTTGCGCCAGCCCTTTTCCCTATAGGCCCATTCGGCCAGCGTGGCGCCTTGCGCCGGTGTGCCGAGCGACATGGTGTAGGCCAGCGGGCCGATGCCCTGAACGCCGAATTTCGGATCACCCGCACAGGACGAGAAAGTCACCTTGCCCATGGCCGTTGCCTGTAGCGCCGCGGCTGCGCCGAAATCGAAATCGCACGTCACCATGACCAGTTCCGCGCCCTGCTCGAGCACCTCGATGGCGGCATTGGTACCTTGCGCCGGGTCGGATTTGGTGTCGGCGGTGACGATGGCAAGCTGGCGGCCGAGCACGCCGCCCTTGGCGTTGATGTCGGCGATGGCAAGCTGGGCGCCTTTCAAGGGGCCGTCGTCATAGGGTTGGACAAAGCCGCTGAGCGCAATGGCGGCGCCGATAATGATCGGATCGTCATCGGCCTGGGCCGGTGCGGTGAAACTGGCGAGGCCCAAGGCGAGTGCCCCGGCCACAGCCAGTGAGTTTAGTTTTCTCATGTTCGTTCTCCCCGTTATTGGTTGCGTCGATTGAGGTGGCTTATGTGTTGTTTTAATTATTAAAACAAAGTTTCTCCGTGAACTGTATGGGTGTTCCGCTATTTGCGCTACCCCCAGAGACGCGCGCTCGCAATGCGTGCGCCGGTGCTTAACATTTCAAGTTTCTTCCAGGCCACATCCGCCGGCACCATGACGTAGCCGGCAAAAGTGCTAAAGCCGCAGTCACAGGCGGCAATCACCCGCTCGCGGTCGCCGATGACCTCGACGAACTGGCAGATCCGGTCGGCCACCACTTCCGGATGCTCGAGTGTGTTGGTGGTGACGTCGATCACGCCCGGCATCAACGTCATATGCTGGGGTAGGGGATATTTCTTGAATTGCTTCCAGTCGTGCTGATGGCGCGGATTGGCGCAGGCGATACTGAGCGTTCCCACATTGGCTGCGTAAAGCAGCGGCAGCACCTCCTGCAGCTCCACATCATCGATATGCGGCCCGTCATAATTGCCATAGCAAACATGGAGGCGCACTTTTTCCGGCGGAATATCGGCAAGCGCCAGATTGAGCGCCTCGATATGAAGCTCGACCCGGGCGAGGAATTCGCTCAAGGGCCGCTCATAAAACATGATTTGCCGTTCCATCGCCAGGTCCGGCGCGTCGATCTGCAAATCATGACCGCAGGAGACGATATATTCATATTCAAGCTTCAATTCCGCCGCCAACGCCATGACGTATTCGCGGTCGTCCTTATAGACGGGATGCGCTTCGTTCCTGAGCAGCGTGGTGGAAATGATGCCCGGCCCGGCGGCGGAAACGAAGGTGCGCGCGAATTTCTGCCGATCGCCGGAGGCATCAAGCGCTGCGGAAAATATCGCCATCTCTTCCTTGGCGGCGCTCAGCTCGTGGTCATAATGCACCGCTTGCTGTGCTTCTGGCATGGCGTAGAGCGAGGCCGATTCTTCCAATTCCGTATCGTCCCCGGCGGTGGCCTTGACGGCTGCCATCTTGAGCGCCGCGTAGCCGGGAAATTTCGCGAAATCGCTTACCGTGCCGCGTTTGGAAACGCCGCCGAAGCCGGTCATGCGATCCTTCACATAAAAGGAAAATCCGATACGCGGCAACTCGCCGTCGCCGACGATATCGATGCCGGCCTCGGCTTGGCGATTGATCACCTCAATCATGTCGCTTTCGGCCTGGCGACGGAACTGGGCGCGGTCTACTTCAGCGCCTTTTTCGATCTGCATTAGCATAGCCAGGAGAGCATCGCTGCGCGGCAGGCTGCCGAGCTGGGTGGTTAGAATTCTCTCGCTGCTGGTCGCCATATCGACCTCCTGTTATACTGTGATATGTGATCACATGATGTGGCTTT
This sequence comes from Alphaproteobacteria bacterium, assembly GCA_029937205.1. GTDB lineage: Bacteria > Pseudomonadota > Alphaproteobacteria > UBA828 > UBA828 > PTKB01. Next base: position 1,055 of record JAPYQV010000152.1, on the reverse strand, counting down.
GATCAAGCGGTGAAAGATATGCCGGAAGCAAGTGGCGCAAGACTGGAGCCGGTGCGGCGCGAGACGCTGCACGAGACGGCCTATACCGAAATTAGAGCGGCGCTTACCTCAGGCCGCATGAAAATGGGCGAGAGCCTGACGCTGCGCTCGCTCGCCGCCGCGCTCGGCATCTCTGAGACGCCGGTGCGTGAGGCGGTGCGGCGTCTGGTGACGGAAGGGGCGCTCGAAGCGGTGCCCAACCGCTCGATCAGCGTGCCGGTCATGACCCGCGCCAAGCTCGAAGAGCAGCGCCAGGTGCGCGTCGAACTGGAAGGACTTGCCACCGAGATGGCGGTCGCCAACCTAACGCCGACGGATATCAAACACCTCGCAGCGCTCGATGCGCAAATGGCGGCGGCGGGCAAAGCCGGCGATACCGTCACCGTTCTCGCCCGCAACTCTGATTTCCACATGTCGATCTACCGTGCGTCCCGTTCCGATCTCCTGGTCGACCTGATCGAAATAACCTGGCTCCGCGCCGGCCCGCTCCTCACTTTGGTGGATGGCCGCCCCGAGATGATGAAAAACGCCAAATCCGCTCACCGAGACCTGCTCGCGGCGCTCCGCAATCAAGACCCCATAGCCGCCCGCGCCGCCCTGGCGGAGGACATCAACGCGGCAGCGGAGCAGTTGGATGCCGTGTTGGGTGATGATGGCCGTGGGTGAGGGTTAAGCTCAAAGAACTTCAATAACACCAAAGCAAACGGAACCACCCTCCGGAATGCACATAGCATTCCGGCAAGCGCGACTGCGCGCCCGAGTTAATACGAGGTAGCCAAGGGAGCGGATGCGACCGCCCGGCGTCTGAGGGACCAGACAAAAAGAGCGTCCCCTAGCCATGCATCTCCAACCAATCGCGCGCGATTTTCTCGCGGGTGGCGAACCACACGCCGTCATGTTTTTTGGCGTAGTCGATGAAGCGGGAGAGGCCAGCGATTTTGCCCGGGCGACCGATGATGCGGGGATGGAGGCCGATCGACATCATGCGCGGGTAGTTCGCCGCTTCAGCGTAGAGG
>JAPYQV010000151.1 GCA_029937205.1 Alphaproteobacteria bacterium | reverse complement strand
GGACAAGCTCCACCACATGGTGGAAGAAGCCATCGACCGCATGAAGACCAGCGCCAGCGATGTTCCGGTGGTGCTTGTCGGCGGCGGCAGCGTGCTCATCAACCGCGATCTCAAGGGCGTCTCGGAGCTGCATGTGCCGCAGTATTCCGGCGTCGCCAACGCCATTGGTGCGGCCATCGCTCAGGTCGGCGGCGAGGTTGACCGGGTGTTTTCCTACGATGCCGACGGGCGCGAGAATTCGATCAACAAGGCCAAGAGCGAAGCACGCGCGCGCGCCATCGAAGCGGGCGCCAACGCCGATAGTGTGGAGATCATCGAGGTCGATGAAATCCCCCTCGCCTATATGCCGGGCGGCTCGGTGCGTCTGCGCGTCAAGGCGGTCGGCGATCTAGCCGTATGAAATTGGGACAGAACAGATGAAAATGACCTTGGACATTCTCGACGATTTCATCAGAGGTGCGGCGTTCCTCGGCACCGGTGGCGGCGGCGATCCTTATGTCGGCCGTCTGATGCTGAAACAGGAACTGGAGCGCGGCGCCAATATTGAAATAATCGATCCGGACGATGTCGCTGACGATGCTTTTATCCTGCCGGTGGCGAATATGGGCGCGCCCACCGTGTTGGTCGAGAAAATCCCGAGCGGGCGCTCAGCCGTCAATACGGTCCGCCGCACCGAGGAAATATTGGGGCGCAAGGTCGATGCGGTGATGCCGATCGAAGCCGGCGGCATCAACGCCACCCTGCCGCTTGTCGTCGGCGCCATGACCGGCTTGCCGGTGGTCGATGCCGACGGTATGGGCCGGGCCTTTCCCGAACTGCAAATGACCACCTTCGGCGTCTATGGCGTCAAGGGCTCACCTTGCGTGATTCGCGATGAACACGACAACGAAGTGGTGATTCGCTGCGACAAGGACAGCGACGCCGAATGGCTGGCGCGCGCCGTCTGTATCCGCATGGGCGTCAAATGCGAGATTGCCGTCTATCCGATGAGCGGCCATGACCTGAAAACCAAGGGCGTGTTGCGCACCCTCACGCTCTCGACCGAAATCGGCCGCTCGATCCGCGAAGCGCGCGAGACGCAAAGCGACCCGTTCGAAGGGCTGATGAATTATTTGCGCCATTCCGGCGAGAAGCGTTTCTGCAAAGTGCTGTTCGACGGCAAGATCGTCGATCTGTTGCGCGAAACCACGCAAGGCTGGGCCGTCGGGCACGTCATCATGGACGGCATCGGTGATTATGACGGGCAGATGAAAGTGACGTTCCAGAACGAATTTCTCGCCGCCCGCAAGGGCGACAAAATCCTCGCCATGGTGCCGGATCTGGTGTGCATTCTCGACCGTGAAACCGCCGAGCCGATCACCACCGAAGCATTGAAATACGGCCAGCGCGTGCGTGTGGTGGGCGTCAGTGTGCCGCCGGTGATGCGCACGCCGGAAGCGCTCGCCGTGTTCGGGCCGAAATATTTTGGTGTGAGCGACACCTATACACCGATCGAGGATTTGGCCTGAACCATGCCGGCCTGGCCGATCAGCGCGGCGGCGGCCAAGCTGCACCAAGACGCGCTGGTGTGGGACAATCATGGCTGCCTGCCGATCCGCTGCGATGAGACTTTCCTACCCGAGATAGCGCGCTACCGCAGCGCCGGCGTCGACATGGTTTCGGTCAATGTCGGCTTTGGCGATATGGCGTGGCAACGCCATATCGAAATGCTCGCCCATTTTCGCCAATGGCTGGCGGCGCGGCCCGAGGACTATGTCCTGGCCTTGAGCGTCGGCGATATCGAGCGCGCCAAGCGCGAAGGGAAACTGGCCGTTGCCTTTGATATAGAGGGCGCCGGCGCGATCCAGGATCAGCTCAGTCTGATTCAGCTCTATTACGATCTCGGCGTGCGCTGGATGCTGATCGCCTACAATCAGAACAATCTCGCCGGTGGCGGCTGTCATGATGACGATCCGGGCCTGAGTGATTTCGGCAAGCAGATGGTCGAGGAGATGGCGCGCGCCGGCATGGTGGTTTGTTGTAGCCACACCGGCGACCGCACCACCCTCGACGTGATGGCGTATTCGTCCGTGCCGGTTATTCTGTCGCACTCCAACCCGCGCGCTAATTGGGACCATCCGCGCAATGTGCCGGACAAAATTCTCGACGCTTGTGCCAAGGGCGGCGGAGTGGTCGGCATCAACGGCATCGGTATTTTTCTCGGCGAGAATGATTGCAGCACGGCAGCGATCCTCCGCGCCGTCGATTACGCGGTCGAGCGCATCGGTGCGGATCATGTCGGTCTCGGACTGGACTATGCCTTCGATCAGGAGGAGGTGGCGCAATATGTTCGCGCCAACCGCTACATCTTCCCGCCCGGCTCAGGCTATGATTCGGGACTCAATATGGCGCCGCCCGAGCAGATGCCTGAGATTACCGAGGGGTTGCTGAAGCGCGGCTATGCCGAGCGCGACATTCGCGCCATCCTCGGGGGAAATTTCTTGCGCGTCGCCAAACAAGTTTGGCGCTAAGACAGAACCTAGTCCGTCAATATTTGCGTGCTGTCTGGGTCCCAACCGACCGGGATTTGCGCATCCTGCTCGGGCATCGGCCGGCCGCTACGGTTGGAAACTTCGGCCACCAGGGTTTGCCCGGCAAGATCGAGCCGATAACGGATGATCGAGCCCTGAAAGGATTGATCGATCACTCGGGCGCTTAGCTTGATGCCGCCCAACGCTTCGGCCTCCTCGGCCACCAACACGCGCTCTGGACGGACGACCAAGGCGACCTCTTGTCCCAGCTCGATACCGCTGCATCTGGGTGCTTCGATGTTCTGACCATCGAGAGAGAGCCGGCAGGTCTCTCCGTCAAGCGCCGCGACGTTCGCCCGGAGAAGGTTGGATTCGCCGATAAAGCCGGCGACGAAGTGGCTGGTCGGATGTTCGTAAATTTCCTCAGGACCGCCGATCTGCGCGACCTGGGCTTGGTTCATCACCGCGATACGGTCGGACATGGTCAGCGCTTCGCCCTGATCGTGGGTGACATAAATGGTGGTAATCTTGAGCTCGTGCTGGAGTTCTTTGATCCAATATTTCATTTCCTCGCGCAACTTCTTGTCGAGCGCCGAGAGCGGTTCGTCCAACAGCAATATGCGCGGTTCGGTAATGAGTACCCGGGCAAGGGCGACGCGCTGTTGCTCACCGCCCGACATCTCGCGCTGATAGCGCCGCTCATAGCCGGACAGATTGACCTGCTCAAGCGCCGCCTGGACGCGTGTGCCGATTTCCCTTTTCGGCAATTTGCGCATGCGCAGACCGAAGGCGATGTTATCGAACACATTCATATGCGGAAAAATGGCGTAGTTCTGGAAGACGATGCCGATGCCGCGTTTTTCCGGCGGCAGGTGGGTCATATCGGTGTCGCCGATGATGATCTTGCCGGCATCGGGGCGGACGAAGCCGGCAACCATGCGCAGCGTCGTCGTCTTGCCGCAGCCCGACGGCCCGAGCAGGGAAAAGAATTCGCCCTCCTCGACGCTCAAGCTGATGTCGTCGACGGCAAGGGTTTCGCCGTAGCGTTTCGATAAATTGATCATCTCGACGAATGACAAGCCGTTACTCCGCTTTATTTATTTCACCGCCGGTAAAGTGCCGGGGTCAGCCGAAGCCGGCCCCGGCACATCACATGCGCGGCACTGGCGTTAGCCTGCCAGGATTTCGTTCACGGTCTCGGTAATATCGTCGTCATTGTCGATATACCAATTCCAATCCGGAATCCACAGGCCGTCGAGCGCGGAGGCGGCATTGACCACACCCTTGGCCGCGAGATTGGGCGGAATCACTGCCTTGCTGTTGGCCGGACGGAGATAAAATACTTCGGCTGCCTTCTCGAGATAGCTCGGCTCCAGCGTTTCGTTGAGCAGTGCCAGCGACAGTTTCTTCTGCATCGGATCAGAATAGCGGCTGATCGTCTTGGTCTGGGTCAGGATCGGTTTGCGTTCGGTCCAGACATAGGGCTGTACCGGAATGTCCTTGTCCTGTTGGAAGTAGACCTCGCCTTCCCACTGCACGCCGCAATGCACTTCACCGCGCTCGACCAGGGTCTGCATGTTGCCGGTGAAGTCGCTGACCTTCATCGGCATGGCGCGGCGCATGGCGTCGAAGCCGGCCTCCATGTCGAATTCGTCCGCACCCCAGACCGCACTCGCGACCATGAAGAAAGTCATCTGCAGACTATTGGAGGTGATATAGGACGCCCGATTTCCAGACAGACTGTCGCGCCAGAAATCCTTGAACGACGTGATCGGCGGATCGACCAGATCGTCGCGCCAGACATAACAATATTGCCCGAACGCCCAGGTCACGCCGATGCCGGTTTCAAAGGCGAAGTCCCAGCAATCAGCGGCATTCGGCACGTTTGCTTTGATCTCGTCCACTGGCATAAAGAAATCGCCGGCCCGCGCCGTCTGGGTCATCTCTTTGATGTTCCAGTTGCAAGTGTGATAGGCGGGATCCTGCGGACCGTTGGCCAGAAATTTCGCAATCCACGGCCAAGAGCCGTCATATTCGATCTTACAATTATAGGTCTTCTCGAACTCGTTCATCATGTTGGTGCGGACGAATTCTTCCCAGAACCCCGGCCACTCACCAACGATCACCGAGGCGCCGCCGGCATCGAACGGTTGGCCGTCCCAGTGCACATCCTGCGACCAGGCGTGGTTGATATTAAACAGGCCGAACTTGGTCGACGCCGCAACCGCGCCGACAGCGGCGCCGGCCTTCAGCAGATCGCGCCGATTGAGGCCTTTGGTGGTTGTTTTTTTACTCTTACGCATTCCCTTGTCTCCTTCTGTTTGAAGTCGAGTGAAAATTAATAGGCACGTTTCTTATGTCATGACAGTTTGATCCCGGCGAAGCGCCGGATATCGACGATCTTGGCCGTGATCAGCATCGAGATCACGACCAAGGCGATGGCAAATATTCCCGCCGCCGCCGCGGTTGGTTCGAACGTGTAGCGTAGTGAAATATAGAGCGCGATCGGCAGCGGCGTGTAGTTCGGCGTCGAGAGAAAGAGTGACACATCGAACTGTCCGAACGAGACGATAAAGGAGAAGATCGCGCCGGCCGCGACGCCCGCGCCGATATTGGGCAGGGTCACTTTGCGGAACGCCTTGAGAGGCCCGGCGCCGAGGCTGCGCGCCGCTTCCTCGAGCGAAGTGTCAAAATTGTAAAGCGCCGCCGAGACCGTGCCGATTACATAGGGGCAGGTCACCAGCACATGGCCGATGATCAGGCCGGGCATCGATCGGGCCAGGCCCCAGCCGGTTGAAATGTAGAAAATATAAAGCGCCAGGCCCAACACGATTCCGGGCAGAATGAGCGGCGAAAGGAAATAGACGCGCAGCAAATTGCGCCCGGGAAAGACGCAGCGCACCAGCACAATCGCCGCCATGGTGCCGATCACTGTCGAAATAACCATGGTGACGACAGCGAGCCACAGGCTGAACAGATAGGCATCGAGAAATTCACTCGATTCAAAAAACTTGGCGATCCAGCGGAGCGACAATCCCTCCGGCGGAAAGGTCAAGTGATCGCCCGAGTTCAGCCCGGCGAGGACGACGATCGCCACCGGCAGCAACAGGACGATAAATCCGAGCCAGGCGCCGATGCGAAACGGCCAGGCGATGCGCTCTTCTTCCTGTTTGGGCGCGGGCGAGCGGCCTCGCCACAATCGCAGGCGCTGGCGCAATCCGTTTTGCGTGATGACAGCCATCGCTCAGGCCCGCCCGCCGGCCGTGCGCGCGGCGAAAAACTGGTAAATGTAAACCGCCACCAAGCTGGTGATGAAGAGGATCACGGCGATGGTCGCGCCGAACTGCCATTTGCCCATTTCATTAATCTGCTGAAAAATGTGAATCGGCATGACCACCACTGTCCAGCCGCCCATCAGGGCCGGAACGACATAAGAAGATATGGAGATGGCAAAGACCAGCAGCGTGCCGGCGAGGATGCCGGGCATGGAGAGCGGGAAGGTGATTTTCCAAAATACCGTCCAGCGACTGCCGCCGAGGCTGCGCGCCGCTTCCTCGAGCGACGGATTGATGCCGCGGATGATGCCGATCAGCGACAGCACCATGAAGGGCAGGGTAAATTGCACCAGCCCGACAACGACGCCAAAATAATTATACATCAGCCCAAGCGGCTTATCGCCGATCGCGCCGACGGCGCGCAGGATGCCGTTGATCAGGCCGTTGTCGCCCATTAGCACCATCAGGCCAAACAGCCGGATCACCATATCGAGCTGCATCGCGCACAGCACGAGGATCATATAAAACGTGTTGCGGCCCGGATTTTTGGTCTTAGCGATGAAATAGGCGAGCGGATAGCCGAGCGCCAAGGTGCAGGCCGAGACCAACGCCGCCAAGCCGATCGAGCGAATGGCGGCCTCGTAATAGAGCGCGCGGCTGAAAAAGCGGATGAAATTCTTGAGCGTGAATTGCCATTGCACGTCGACCGTGCCGAGGGTTGGCTTGTCGAGCGAAATGAGGAACAGCGATGCGACCGGAATGATGAAGAATATTAGAAAAAAGACAAAGGCCGGGAGCACCAGCATCCACACGCGTTTGCCGCCGAGCAAGCTGCGCATGCTTCTGCCGATGTAACCATATCCGGCGCTTTCGACCGCTACCGACAAATCCGTCCCTCTCCCTTCAGTCTTTGCCTACGCTTGAGAAATGTTTGGCAATTCAAGCAAGTTCTTCGAGTGGTGTGAAGTCTTCCTCCATCTTGAACGCTTTCGGGCCAAACACCGCGAGCGCTT
>JAPYQV010000150.1 GCA_029937205.1 Alphaproteobacteria bacterium | reverse complement strand
TCCGAGTCGTTGAGCAAACGCGCCAGTTCGGACTTCTCGTCGGCGGGGCGGTACCAGACGAAATTGTAACGGCGGTGCCCCGATCGAAGATCGTTTTCCGGACCGGCCACAGGGTAGCCCAGCATTTGTTCGTGTGTCGGCAGGCAGAAGCCGAACCAATTGAACAGTGCGTCATGCGTCTCCGGTGAAAGCGTGGCTTCCTCGACAAGACCACGCCAGGCAACATAGCCCGCATAAATGGGAGTTACGTCGGGAGCAAGTTGCCGCCGCACCGTAGAGCGAATCCCGTCAGCGCCGATAAGCAGATCACCCGTCTCGGTCGTACCGTCCTCGAAAACCGCGGCAACGCCAGACGCGTCTTGATAGACCCGCTTCAAACTCTTTCCCTTGACGTATCGGTTGGCGGGTAGCATCGATATCAAAAGCCGATAGATTCGACCCCAAGATGTCAGCGTTTGCCGCAACGGTATTTGTCCAATTATCTTGCCACTGCGATCCAGGGTGCGACGTCCCGGCACTTCAACACCGACTTCATCGGATCTGTCGATACCGGCGCGTTTCAGGGCGTCGAACAGCGCGTCATGCATCACAATGCCGGCGCCGCGACTGGCGAGCCCAGCATCGACACGCTCAAAAATTCTAACCTCCCACCCGATACGATGTAGGAGCAGGCCGGAAAACAGCCCGGCCATTGACCCGCCTATGATCAAGGCCCGGCCTTTGGGCTTGTGTCTAACACCCATTCATTGCGTCCCCAAGCCCTAATTGCATTGACGCCAGCAGCGGCGCAAAGTCTTTATCGACCAATAAAGTCACCTTGGTATTTTACGACCAGCCATATCATTTTTAGTGCATCAGGGGCCTTGATGGCAAATTCTTAGCTCTTTTTCCGCTAATTTGACCAAATGAGCAATTTATCAATTAAAAAATAATATGCAACACACTATTAGTTTGACCGCCTTCATAGGGCGACCAAAAACCTTCGTGTGGTCATCGGTGGTTCCTCGCGTCGGCTATAGCCAGCGCTGGCGAACCGGCGAAGCTAGATCGCTCAGCCGACACCTTTGGAGAGATTCGACCCGGGCGAATCTCCCGACAGGTCGAGCCTTCGTATCACCTCGCCCATACCGGCAACCAGCGCAATGGAACTTTGTCGGATCATGGAGTCACGGTCGGCCGCGACCGGCGCATCGTAAACGCCGTCGCGTACGCCGTAATAGAAAATGCCGCCGTGGAATATCCAGAGCGTTTCAATCTCTTCGGGTGTCAGCGCGACGTCATCGGGCGACGGCATTCCGAAATTGTGCCGTAGCTCGGCGCCGATACGGCCGAGAATGCGCTCCTCCACGAACGCGATGTACCAGCGGTTGAGATCAAGACGTTTGAGCCCGGCGAATAAATAGATGCGGATCCATTCACGGGCAAAAATCGTTTCTGTGTACTCACCATAAAAGTCTACTAAGCGGTCCTCGAGGGCGCGCGCTCTATCGAGTAAAAGTCGATCCCATGACTCCTTCCATTGACGAATGTAGACCCGCTCGTAAACCGCCTTGACAAGGTCTTCTTTGGAAGGGAAGTGGTTATAGATCAATGGCTGCGTGATGCCCAATCGCTCGGCGAGACGGTGTGTGCTGCTTTCGAAACCGCTCTCCGCGAACAAAGTGATCGCGGCATCGATGATCTGTCGTTTTCTGTCTTTGGCCGGCATCCGGCGGCGACCGGGCCGAGGTGGTTCGTCTTGCGGCCGGGCTCGGCGTTTCGTTTCTCCGCTCATGGGGCGACTATCCTATTCGGTTCATAAAGGGCCGGACCAGCTTACCGCAAAAGTGCGGCCCGTTCAGCTTCGTGCCCGGCCCCCTGTTTCCGAATCGTCAAAGTTCAACTCAATGGTTACACCGTTTGGATCTTCAACGAAAATCTGGATCAAACCCTGCACGCTACGCTCCCGATAACTTACGTTTTGGGTCTCAAAGAGCTTAAGGAATCCCGCGAGGCCGGTGCCGCGAAATCCAATGTGATCGACGGCTCCGGTTCCGCTTTCGGTCGACAAACTCCGGGCCTCCTCTGCTAGGTAGGTGGCGCGTTCCACATCCTCCGTAATTTCGATAAGGTGGACGCAGGGTACGTTACCCAGGTAAAGCCAAGTTCCGGGGAAAGGGAACGGCGGGCGCCGCCCTTCCGTTAGACCCAGTATGTCAACATAGAAAGTCTTCGTCGCCCGAAGATTCTCGGTGCGAATCAAGAAATGATCTAGCGCCGCCAGCGCCATTCTCTCCTCCATGTGCTTGGAGACCAAACCACGATACTAATCACACAGAAAACGCTGATCGGCAAGGTTATTTATCAGTCAATACCAAAATTTCTGCCGTCAGGTTAAGCCATATATTTCATACCTCCTCGCTCAAAACCTACCCGTTCTCCTTAATAGACTTACGAAATTTTCTGCCGCTCAAATTTTTTGTCGCTTGACATATATTTCGAGATCGATACAATTTATTAATTAATAAATAACGATTAACGCTACGCACGTACCCACGGGACAGCTTTGCGTAGGTGGGTAGAACAGCGAGTTCCTAGGGAGGAGTCCAATGAAGTGGCGTGGCCACTCAGATTTTCGGTCGCCTGCAAGCGGCCTGTGGGGGGCGCGCTATCGCTTCATGCGGCGAGGACGAGATGACTCCCCGTTTGCGTTTCACGAATCACTTTGCTTGAATCGGCTCCTGGTGCCGCCTGCCTGCAATGCTGCAATGCTGTAAGCGCACATATTTTTTCTCTCTATCGTGGGTTCCTTGTGGAGTTTTTGGGTCATGAAACCGCCAGCGTTCCATTACGAAAAACCGTCATCGGTGGACGAATTGCTCGACGCTCTGACGCAACATGGCGACGACGCAAGAATTCTCGCCGGCGGGCAGAGCCTCGTCCCAATGATGAATTTCCGCCTCGTTTCGCCGGAGGTGCTGATTGATATCAATGGGCTCTCCGAGTTGGATTACATTCGGCGTGATGGCGATACCCTCTCAATCGGCGCGCTGACGCGCCACTTCGCGCTTAACGAGTCCCCCTTGGTCGCGGAACTCTGCCCTCTGTTGGCCGAAGCCTACAAACATGTCGCCCACGTCACCATCCGCAATCGCGGGACCATCGGCGGCAATCTAAGCCACGCCGATCCGAACTCGGAAATTCCCGCCGTTTGCATCTGCTTGGAAAGCACCATGATCGTGCGCGGCAAGAAGGAAACGCGGGAAGTTTCGGCAGGTGAATTTTTCCTCGGCGCGCTGGAGACGGCGATCCAACCGGACGAATTCCTGGCGGAGATCAGAATTCCCGTCCGCAAACCGGGTGTCGGTTCGGCATTCGAGGAGGTCAGCCCGCGCCAGGGCGATTTCGCAACCACTGCTATCGCCGCGTCGCTGCATGTCGACGGCGGCGTCTGCCGGTCGGCGGCTATTGCGCACGCGGCCGTGGCGGACCGGCCGGCACGAATTGAAACCGCCGAAGCGGCGCTGGTCGGATCGCGCCTCGACGACACGCAAATAACAGAGGCCGCCGAACTGGCCAGCGCCGCGGTGGAGCCCACCGTGGTCAATTATCACGGCGACGCCGAATATAAGCGCGATCTTGTGCGCACACTCACCAAGCGGGCACTGCATCGCGCGCTTGAAAATTGCGCCGCTTGAGAAGGAGGCAATATGTCATCCGCGACTGAAATCGAACAGGTTCGGATATCGCTCACCGTTAACGGCGAACGCCATGAGCGCGAAGTCGAACCGCGTCGCCTACTGAGCGATTTCCTGCGCGAAGACCTTGGGCTGACCGGCACCCATGTCGGCTGCGAACATGGCGTCTGCGGAACCTGCAATGTCTTGCTGAACGGCCAAACCGCGCGCGCCTGCCTGTTATTCGCGGCACAATTGGACGGCGCGGATATCCGTACCGTCGAAAGCCTTGGAACGGTCGACAAGATGCACCCGATTCAAGAGGCCTTCTGGGAGAAACACGGACTGCAATGCGGTTTCTGCACGCCGGGCATGCTGATGTCGGCGGCCGAACTGCTTGAGGGCAACCCGTCGCCCACCATCGAAGAAATCCGCGAGGCGATATCGTCCAATTTGTGCCGGTGCACCGGGTATCAGACGATCATCGAAGCCGTGCAGGATGCGGCAACCCGAATTCGGGAGCAGGCCAATGGCTAAAGATGTGAAGTTTCTCGATAAATCGCGCCAGACCGAGCAACCGCGCGACGCCTATAAATGGATCGGAAAAGACATGAAACGGGTCGAGGACCCGAGGCTTCTGACCGGAAATGGCATATATATCGACGACGTCCAACTGCCGAAAATGGCGCACGCGGCGGTGCTTCGCAGCCCCCACGCACATGCCCGGATCATGTCCATCGACACGAGCAAAGCCAAGAATTCGCCGGGCGTTATCCTCGTGATGACCGGCGCAGAGGCAGCCGAAGTGACAGGGCCCACCGCCAGCTTCGCCAGCCCGCCTTGCCCGCAATATTGCCTGGCGTTGGACCGGGTGCGCCATGTCGGCGAGGCGGTTGCCGCCGTTGTCGCGGAATCCCGTTACCTTGCCGAGGACGCCATCGACCTGATCGAGGTGGCGTATGAGGCGCTTCCGGTCGTGGTCGATCCAGAAACAGCCATTGAATCGTCGGGCGACGCCGTACTCCATCCGGATCGCGGCGATACGAACGTCGCCATTCACCGCGAGCTCCGATTCGGCCCGGTCGATGACGATTTCGCCAACGCCGACCACGTGGTCGAGCGCAAACTGCGCTGGCCGCGTGTCGGCGGCGTGCCGCTCGAAACCTGTGGTGCGGTCGCGGCCTATGACAAGGGGACGGGAAAGTTCACGATTCACGCCAATACGTCGATGTACAATTATGTCGGCTGGCTGATCGCAGTATCTCTGAACGTGCCCTCGCACCGGGTCAACATCGTACCCACCCTGGCGGGCGGAAGTTTCGGCAGCAAATTGTTTCTCCACAGGGTGCCGACCCTGGCGGCGACCTTAGCGCGCGCCAGCGGCCGTCCGGTCAAATTTATCGAAGACCGCCTGGACAACATGATGAACAGCGACGGTCACGCGTCCGACCGCGTCTATTACGGCAAGATGGCCATCAAGGACGGCATGATGACGGGGCTGCGCTTTCGCGTCGTTGACGATTACGGCGCCTATTTGCAGTTTGGCTACGGCACCCACGGCAACGCGCTGTCGCAAGCCACCGGGCCCTACAAGATCAGCAGCGTGGACATGGAGCTGGTCGCCGTCTTCACTAACAAGTGCCAGCAGGGCGCCTACCGGGGCTTTGGATCGGAGGTCATGAATTTCCTGGTGGAGCGCCTCGCCGATGCCGCGATCGAAAAGCTTGGTGAAGATCCGCTGGTCTTCCGCCGCCGCAACTTCATAAAACCGGAGGAGTTCCCCTATGTCATTCCCACCGGCAATCTGTACGACAGCGGCAACTACCCGAAGGTTCTCGATACGGCAGTGGAACTGCTGGACTATCCGGCTTGGCGCCAAAAACAGGAAGCGGCGCGCAAGGAAGGTCGCTATATTGGCATCGGCGTCGCCACCTGCCAGGAGCGCAGCGTCTTTAGCTCGACGGAATTTTGGTTTCTCAATCCGGACGACGCACAGGGGTTTGCCTTGACCAGCTCACCCGAGAGCGTCTCCGTCAAAATCGATCCGACCGGCAAGGCGTTCGTCATCCTGCACGCGCCGTTCTGGGGCAACAGTCCGGAAACCATTGCGACGCAAATCCTGGCGGAGCAGCTCACCATGGATCCGGGCGATATCAGTATTGCCTATTCGGACAGCGATAGCGGACTAAACGGAACCGGACCCGGCGGCAGCCGTTACACCGTCATGATCGCCGGCGCGCTGACCGGGGCGGCGGGCAAGATCAGAGAGAAGTTGCTCACGGTTGGCGGTCACATGCTGGAGGCGAGCACCGGGGATCTCGAACTGATGGACGGGCGGGTGTCGCTGAAAGGTGCGCCCGAGCACGGCAAGACCATCGCCGAAATAGCGCTCCACGCGCATTATTTCCGCTTGTCGATGCCGGACGACGAGACTCTGACCAGCGGCATCGACGCGACCCACGTTTACGACCATCCGTTGACCACATTGCCGAACGACGACCGCTCCGATCTTGGCGTGTTCTATCCGATCATGGGACATATGTGTCACCTGACCGTCGTCGAGGTCGATATCGAGACCGGAAAGATCGAATTCCTCGACTATGTGGCGGTGCATGACGCCGGCACCATGGTGAACCCAATGACCCTAAAGGGCCATATTCGCGGCGGCACGGCGAGCGGCATCGGCACCGCCATGTCCGAACAATTTTACTATGACGAGAACGGCCAGCTTTTGAATGCCAGCTTCGCCGATTACCTGATCCCGACTTTGCATGAGCTGCCGTTCGATTTGAGGACAGGCCACGTCGAGACGCCGTCGCCGTTCACCGAGTACGGCATCAAGGGCGGCGGCGAAGGCGGCCGAATGGGCGCGCCGCCGGCAATTGCCTCCGCGATCGAAGATGCGCTCAGGCCGCTCGGCGTAAAGATCGACGAGCTACCCGTCACGCCGCGCCGCTTGCGATCACTTATTCGTGCCGCAATAAAACACTGACCAATCATTGGGCAGTAGCTCAAACCATCTCCATCGTGGCGCCAATATCGAGCGTCATGGGAGGGCATGCGGGCGCGCGCCGCGTGGCGAATAGACCAAGCACTTGTAAAGCCCCCGTTCTATGTACCACTTCCAGATAGAGTCTCGGGCACCGGCGG
>JAPYQV010000149.1:1510-6886 GCA_029937205.1 Alphaproteobacteria bacterium | reverse complement strand
ACGCATGACCGAGCTCGGCGCCGGTGAAATCCTGCTCACCTCCATGGACCGCGACGGCACCAAACAGGGCTTCGATATCGAACTGACCCGCGCCGTCGCCGATGCGGTCGGCGTGCCGGTGATCGCCTCGGGCGGGGTCGGCACGCTCGACCATCTCGTCGCCGGCATTTCGGAAGGCCACGCCACCGCCGTGCTCGCCGCCTCGATATTCCATTTCGGCGAACACACCATTGGTGAAGCCAAGCACCATATGCGCGCCGCCGGTATCCCGGTGCGTTGATCCCGGTGTAGGATGCATGACCCCGAGCCACGATTGCGATGCAGGAGAACATAATGGCCGATACAGATTCGGTGCTCGATGAGCTGTACAGCGTGATCGAAAGCCGCAAGGGCGGCGATCCGGAGAAATCATATACGGCGAAGAAATTTGCCAAGGGCACCGATCATATCGCCAAGAAGATCGGCGAGGAGGCGACTGAAGTGGCGATCGCGGCGGCCCGGCGCGAGCGCGGCGAGATTATCGCCGAGAGCGCCGATCTGTTGTTTCACCTGCTGATCCTCTGGTCCGATCAGAACATTCGCCCCGAGGCGGTATTGGATGCGCTGCGCGCCAGGCGCGGTGTTTCCGGGCTGGACGAGAAGAAGGCGCGCCAGGTTTCGAAATAGGAATTGCGAGGGCGGGAAATGAGCTATCAGTCGGACAATATATTCGCCAAGATTCTGCGCGGCGAAATTCCCAACGACACGGTCTATGAGGATGACGAGGTGCTGGCCTTCCGCGATATCAACCCGCAGGCGCCGGTTCATGTGCTGGTGATCCCGAAGGGCGCCTATGTCTCGCTCGATGACTTCACCCGCGATGCCGGCGCGGAGACGGTCGGACGGTTTTTCCAGAAAGTGGCGGAGATCGCGCGCCAATTGGGTGTCGATGGCGAAGGCTATCGGGTGCTCGCCAACATCGGCCACAATGGCGGCCAGGAAGTGCCGCACTTCCATATGCATATTTTCGCCGGCCGTCGCCTCGGGCAGATGATTGCGCAGGGTTAGAACAAGATGGCCAAGGATATTTTGGCCGAGGCGGTTCAGCATCACGAGGCCGGCAATCTGAAGAAAGCCGAGCGGCTCTATAAAAACGTTCTAAAAGCGAACCCGAGAAATTCGGTCGCGCTCAATCTGCTTGGCGTGCTCAATTATCAGGGCGGACGCCATTCGAAGGCGATCCAGTTGCTCGGCAAGGCGGTGGCGATCAGCCCCGACTATGCCTTCGCTCATTTCAATCTAGGCAACGTCTATAAATATCGCGGCAAATTGCTGGACGCGGAAGCGGCCTTCAAAAAGGTCGTGGCGCTAACGCCGGGCGATGCCGGGGCGCAGGGCAATCTCGGCATCGTGCTGCAGGAGCAAGGCCGCTACGAGGATGCCGCCGGCGCTTTTGAAAAAGCGGTAGCGATCGAGCCGAACAATCCGGAAGCGCAATTTAATCTGGCCAATGCCTTGCTATTTCTCGGCCGCGAGGATGCGGCGAAAGAGGCCTTTCACAAAGCGCTGCAACTGAGACCGGATTACGCCGAGGCGCACGCCAATCTTGGCAACCTCCACAGCGGCCAGAGCGATCATCAACAGGCGATGGCGTCATTTAAACAGGCGCTGGCGCTTAATCCTGAGCTCGCCGAAGCGCATGCCAATCTGGGCTTTGTGCAGAAAGAGTTGGGCGACTTTGATGCGGCGCTGGAAACGCTGGAAACTGCGCTCCGCCTCAATCCGGATCTGGCCGAGGCGCACAACAATATGGGCTCGGTGCTGAAAAGCCTGCACCGCTTTGACGAGGCGGTGGCGGCTTGCCGCCGTGCCACAAAAATTCGGCCAGATCTTGCTGAGGCCCACACCAATCTCGCCAACGCCTTATTCCAACAGGAAGACCTCGACGGCGCGGTGGCGGCACTGGACGCGGCGCTTGCGCTCGACCCGGATGACCTCGATACGGTGCGGACATTGGCCAGCCTGTGGGAGCGCGCCAATCGCCTCGACCAAGCGCGTGAGGTGATTGCGCGCGGGCTCAACCTGGCGCCGGAAGATGATGAGCTCAACCTGTTGGCGGCGAAGTGCGAGCGGCGCGACGGCGATATTCCGGCGGCCATCGTCCGCCTGGAGAAACTGGACCGGACAGGCGCGCCGGAGCGCAGCGCCCTCAATATCAGTTACGAGCTCGGCCGCCTCCACGATCAGCAAGGCGACAGCAATTCGGCGCATGGCTATTTCATCGAGGCAAACCAGCGCTCGCGCGACTATCCGGCGCACGCCAAGGTGAATAAGAATCTGTTCCTGGATATGATCGCATCGGTCGATGCGGCGCTCAGCAAATCCTGGATCGAATCATGGGGTGAAACGCCGGCGCTTGGCGAGCGTGTGGCGCCGGTTTTTTTCTTCGGTTTTCCGAGATCCGGCACGACCCTGATCGATCAGGTATTGGCCGCTCACCCTGATATAAATATCCTCGACGAACAACCGGCCATCGATGCCGCGCTCAGCCGGGTGCCGGGCTTTCCCGAATTCTACCCAAGCGCCTTGGCGGATTTGACGGCGCCGGAAATCGAACAGCTCCGAACGAGCTATTTCGAGACGGCGGATGGGTTTCTGAACGGCGGGAACGGCGGCCTGATGATCGACAAGATGCCGCTTAACATCGTCCATGTGGCGATGATCTGGCGCCTCTTTCCGCACGCTAAAATGATTTTCGCGCTGCGCCATCCCTTCGATGTGTGCTTGAGCTGCTTTATGCAGAATTTCGAGATTGGCCCGGCCATGGCCAATTTCTTCAGCCTGGAAGATTCCGCCAACCTCTACGGCAAGGCCATGGCGCTGTGGCAGAAAAGCACGGAAGTGCTGCCGCTCGATTGCCACACGGTGAAGTATGAAGACTTCGTCGATGATTTCGAAAGCGAGACCCGGGCGCTGCTAAAATTCCTCGGCGTCGAATGGCATGAGCCCATGCTCGACTATACCGAACATGCAAAGAAGCGCGCCCGCATCGCCACTGTAAGTTACGACCAGGTGGTGGAGCCCATATACCAGCGCTCACAATACCGCTGGAAACGCTACCGGAATGAGATCGGCACGTCCCTCGACGGCCTCAAACCATGGGCCAAAAAATTCGGCTATGACGTGTCGTGAAGGCTGTTAGCCGCCTTTGATTGCCGTGAACACGGTGAGGATATCGCCCGCCTTGAGCGGCGTCTCGGCACGGATACCGGCGGGGACGGTTTCGTCATTGAGCAAGGTGGCGTGACCGTCCGGGCGCTCCAAGCCGATCTTGGCCAGGGCGTCCGCCACCATCGCGCCGTCCGGGAGATCTATGACCCGCTCAGCATTTGGCGGCGCAGGCGGGCGGATGGCGACCGTCTTGACGGTGATTTTCACGCTTCAGGGATTACAGCTTAGGGATTACAGCATAGACAGGCGCCGCAAGGTCTGGGTGGTCGGCACGCCTTCGTCATCCCAGCCGCGTATCTCATAATAGGCCGGTAGCATTTGCGCGAGCTCGGCCACCTTGCCCTTGCCCGAGCCGCTCTTCGCCGCTTCCTTGAGAATGCGCTTGGGCAGGGTATCGTCCTTGCCGGTGAGGCCGGTGTCGAGATTGAAGCGGCGCTCCAGATTCCAGATGCGCTCGCCGGTCTCGGCCAGGCGCTCGGCGGTCCAGCCGCCGCCGCAAGCGGAATCAAGCTGGGAGGCCACATCGCCGAGGTCCCAGACCGCCATGGGGAAGAGGCAGAGTCCCGAGGAATCGACCGCCGCCACGGCGTTTTGCGAGCTGTAGACAATTTCCGCCTTGCCTTCGATCGGGCCGCCATCGAAATCGTCGCCGTAAGGATCGGCCTTGAGATGGCAGGCGCCGCGGTTGCTGGTGGCGTAGGCGAGCGCCATACCCTGCATGGAGCGCCCGTCATAGCCGGGGAATTCCTGACCCTTGGCGACCATGGCGAGATCGGGATGGCCGTATTTTTCGCACAGTAATTTGGAGCCCAGGCCGAGATCGGCGCCAAAACCTTCGCCGAGGCCAGCCAGTTCGGCGCACTTGACCAGCGCTTCGGCCGAGCCGAATTCGAGTTTCAGGCCGTCCGTATCGGCATCCGTAATGGCGCCCATTTCATAGAGTTCCATGGCCGCCGCCAGGGTGGCACCGAACGAGATCGGATCCATGCCTTCTTCGTTGCAGATAAAATTGGCGAACGTCGCGGCATCGATATCGTCAACGCCGACCATTGGCCCAAGCGCGTAGACCGATTCATACTCAAGCCCGCCGCCCGCCGTTTTGTAGCGCTCCTTGCCGGCGACGGAGAAGTGGTCGGGATCAATTTTGGACACCCGGCCGCAGCCGATGGTGCAGCTGAAACAGGCTTTGTTGTTGATTAGATTGGGCTGGCCGTCGGAACGCCGCTTCGCCACCATGGCGGCGGCGCCGATCTTGTCCGAGCCCTCGAATTGCACATCGCGGTTGTTGCGCGTCGGCAGGCTGCCGAAGGCCTGGGTAATATCGAGCATGGAAATGGTACCTTGCTCGGCCAGGCCGGCGCGGTCGGCGCTCGGATCGAGCTTGGCGCGCGCCGCCGTGACGGCGGCGTGGAACGCGTCGGGATCTTTAACCTGGACCCCTAGATTGCCGCGCACGGCAATCGCCTTGAGATTTTTCGAGCCCATCACAGCGCCGACGCCGGAGCGCCCGGCGGCACGGTCAAGGTCGTTAATGATACAGGCATAACGCGCCAGCTTCTCGCCGGCGCGCCCGATCGAGGCGACGCGGATGCGCGAATCCTGGTGGCGCTCCTTGATTTTCGCTTCCGTTTGCCACACCGACTCGCCCCAGATAAAACCCTCGGCATCGAGGAGCTCGGCCTTGTCGTCGACGATGTTGAGATAGACCGGCTTTTCGGCCTTGCCGGTGACGAGGATCATATCCCAGCCGGCGAGGCGCAGCTCGCCACCCCAATAGCCGCCCGAATTGGAACACGCGATGACTTTGGTCAAGGCGCCCTTGGTGATCACCGAATAGCGCCCGCCGGTGGCGGCGCTGGTGCCGGTCAAGGGACCGGTGGCGAAGATCAGCACATTGCCCGGCGAAAGCGGGTCCGCCTTGGGATCCATTTCTTCGGACAGGTATTTGGTCGCCAGACCGCGCTGGCCGATATATTGCTCCGCCCATTCCATATTGAGCGGTTCCGCCTGGCAGGTGCCCTTGCTCAGATCGACGCGTAGAATTTTTTCGTGCCATGCCATGGTATTGCTCCGCCCAAAGTGAATTCTGACTCTTTATAGCGCGTTATGCTCGTTATAGCGCGTTATGCCCGTTATTGCGCGTTATGCCCGTTATTGCGCGTTATG
>JAPYQV010000149.1:0-1410 GCA_029937205.1 Alphaproteobacteria bacterium | reverse complement strand
GCGCGTTATGCCCGTTATTGCGCGTTATGCCCGTTATTGCGCGTTATGAATGCGCCTGTAACTTAATGCTTCGGCGACTTGAATCCGCCCGACGCCTTCACGCCCCTCCAAATCGGCCAGGGTGCGGGCGACGCGCATGACCCGATGATAGCCGCGCGCTGAAAGTTTCATCTTGTCGACCGCTTCGGTCAAGAGCGCTTTACCGCTTTCGTCCGGCACACAGCCTGAATCCGTTTCGGACGTTTGTTGGATCGATGAGAGAGCCTTGGAGACATTAATGGCCCGTTGGCGACGGAGACATGATAGGTTCCGCCTTACCTCTCTATCCCTGCCGACCGATGATCGACCCAAGGCCCTGCCGGCCGGCACAATAACGACATTTCGAAAGATAACATGTTTGATGATTCATCATCCGCGTCCATGACGATCGGCTTCACGATCGCTGTGGCGCTGTATGTGGTGACTTATCTGTCCTTTGTCCGTCTCTTGAGATATCCGCGGAACTGGCACGCCCCTTCCTTGGCGGTGTCGTTCACAACGGCCGGGCTGGTAGCCGTCACGGTAACCTATATCGCGCTGTCATCTGACGGCATTGACCCGGCGATGCTCCTTCTGTCGGCCGCGATCATTGCCGTGTTGTTCGGCATTATCGCCGCTCCCGCGATCGCCTTCCGCCCAGCGTCACGGTGGATCGAGTTTCTCGCCAGGCACGGGAATTATGTCGGCCCGTTCATGCTCGCACTTGCGATCGGCGCCACCTTCGCCATTGCCAATATCAAGCTGCAAGGGGCCCTGGCTGCCGCCATGGCGATTGAACTGGTATGGTCATTGCGCTACCGCCCTGGCAACCGACGACGACTTTACCCGATTGGCGGCCACGACCTTTCGGTCCTGATGGCGCAAGCAAAAGGCGATCTCAAAGGCTTTGCCAGGCAACACGGCATCCACGAATTGGACCTTTGCGATGGCGCCGTCAGATGGCGCGGCTGCGGCAAGGAGACACTCCCCTGTCCCTATAATTTTTACGTCAACCGCCTCGGACTCAACACGGCGCCGTGCTGCCGCGAGCACTTGGCAAACTTGTGCCACTTTGTCGCCGCCTGCCTGAAGGACATGGGGGTCGCGCACTGGCTTGAGGGTGGAACCTTGCTCGGCGCGGTGCGGGAGAACGGCAGGCTTCTCGCGTGGGAAGACGATGTCGACATCTCGGTTGCGCTCGAAGACGGGGCGACGTTTGACTCGATTGCCGCCGGGCTTACGGCGCGCGGGGCACGGGACGGCTATAATGTCGAGGTGTTCAAGAAAAAGAAGCACATCGCCATTTCATACGATCGGCCGAGCAGGTGGCCCCTATCCTGGGAACGGAATCGCATGCGCGGGGATATTCGGCTTGATCTCGCCGCATACGAG
>JAPYQV010000620.1 GCA_029937205.1 Alphaproteobacteria bacterium | reverse complement strand
GCGCCGGTCGGGGCCGACATAGCGAGATGTGGCGACAAATTTTTGCCGGTTCTCGACAATATGATCGACCCGGCTGGTGACCGTGCCGATCGAGACCGGCATGGTAATAATATCGTCCGCGCCGGCGTTGATAAATGTGCGGATCGCCGCATCGCTCGAATTCCAGGTAATCACGGTGATGACGAGGTAATGATTCTTGCCGAGCCGGCCGTGGCGAATGTCGTGTATATGCTCACATATCTCATTCACCTGTTGCTTGACTTCGAGCACCAGCATGTCGAGCTCGGAATCGCGTACCGCCCGGCGTAGTGCGTCAATCGAAACCACAACATTGACGCGGCGAAACCCGGCACCGTGAACCGCGTCGCGGATGATGCGCCGCGTGTTCTGCACCGGGCTGAACAACACCACTTCGACATCCGCCAGATCATATCCCGGCGCCGTGCCGGCTTGTTCTGCGAAAGGGGGCGCGCTTTGAACGCCAGATTGGTTCATGAAATCCGGCTCTTACCGAGCATTTGTTGATGGGAATTGGCGGCTAGCTTGGAATAAGAAGATTAAGTAATTGATAAGCTTGATTTCACCGCCGCGCGGTGGCGCGGGTGAGAGACCCGTCCGCATGTTATAAAGCGGCCATGGAATGGAGCGATTCGGGCATTGTTCTCTCGGCCCGGCGGCACGGCGAGACATCGTCTCTGGTGATGCTGTTTACCCAACAGCATGGCCGTCATGCCGGGCTTGTGCGCGGTGGCCAGGGCCGGCGCGCGCGCGGACTCTATCAAGCCGGCAACAGGGTGAGCGCCGTCTGGCGCGCCCGCCTGGGGGAGCATCTCGGCAATTACCGCTGCGAGTTGACGCACGCCTCCGCCGCCGGACTGCTCGACGATGCGCTGCGCCTCGCCGCCCTCTCCTCAGCCTGCGCCGTGGTCGAGGCGGCGCTGCCGGAACGCCACCCGTACGCAAGTCTCTATACGGATTTTCTCCAGCTTGCCGAGGATATTGAGAGCGCCGACGCGTGGCCGCAAACCTACGCGCGTTTCGAATTGACGCTGTTGGCCGAGCTCGGCTTTGGCCTCGACCTTTCGGCCTGCGCGGTGAGCGGCGACACCACCAACCTGATATATGTCTCGCCGCGTTCCGGACGCGCGGTATCCGCCGAGGCGGGCGCCCAGTGGCGTGAAAAACTTTTGCCGCTGCCGGCGTTTCTTTGCCGCCCAGAGATGGTGGAGCCGCCGACGGCCGAGGATTTACGCGCCGCGCTAAGCTTAACCGGCTGGTTTTTGGCCGGCCATGTCTTTGCCGGAGCGAACTTGCCGCCGGCGCGCGAGCGCTTTCTCGAGCGCTTGATACAGGTTAATGGTGCAACTGCCTAATCGTCAGGTACGATCATGGTGCCGGTACCGTGGGCGGTAAATATC
>JAPYQV010000148.1 GCA_029937205.1 Alphaproteobacteria bacterium | reverse complement strand
AATTGATATAGGCGTGCGCTGCAACCGCGTGGTCAGGGCCATTAGACGGCATCAGCGACTACGACACGTCTCTCCTTCCATCTCTTCGGCCTTCAAGAATGCTTCTAGCTGTGGAATAGTTCTCCAACTCAAACGGGAGGCTGGCGATGGCGGACGAAATTCAAGAAGCCCTGGACAAGATATTTGCCAAGGACTCCGAAATCTATAAGAGCCGCGGATTTCAACGGCGTATCGGTTACGGCAAGCGTCCGGCGATTATCAATATCGACCTCGCCAACGCCTGGACCCGGCCGGGCCATGCCTTCTCCTGCGACGGCATGGACACGATTATCCCTGGCGTCCAGGCGCTGCTCAAGGCGGGGCGGGCGAAACGTATTCCCGTCGTCTACACGACCACCGCCTACAACGTTACCGAGGGCACCAACACCGACATGGGCCTGTGGCACCTCAAAATACCGGTCGAGATTCTAAATCTCGAGAACAAGGAAGACGTTGCAATCGACGACCGCATTGCGCCCGAAGCCAATGAACAGGTGATTGTCAAAAAACGCGCCAGCGCCTTCCACGGAACCTACCTGTCGAGTTTCCTGCAAGCGAACGGCATCGATACGGTCATTCTGACCGGCGTCACGATGGCAGGTTGCGTGCGCCATACTTGTGAAGACGCTATCGCCGAGGGTTTCCGGCCGATCGTCGTGCGCGAATGTGTCGGCGACCGGGTGCCCGGCGTCGTCGAATGGAACCTGTTCGATATCGACGCCAAGTTCGGCGACGTCGAGCCGTTGGAAAGCGTGCTCGACTACCTTGCGCGGATCGACCCGGTACCGCTCCGCAACGCGCCATAAAGTAGGGCGCTAGGGCTCGACTCCATATTCAAGGCTGGCATCGATCAGCCACGCCCACAAATACCGGGCGAAGCTGCGATCGACGTAGATGTCGTACGCCGGGCCGTCGGTGGTCTGGTGCAGGATGATGGACGCGCGGGCGAGCGTGCTTTGGGCGCACTGGCCGGCGTGGAAGACTCGCGGATGAAGGTCGAGGCCGCACCCTTTGGCAAGGACGTCGCGGGCGCGGCTGCCGCCAAGCGCGATGACAGTGCGGCTATCGGTAACGTCGGTCACCGCCGCGTGACGGCCGCCCAACGCCTCATCGAGGCGCGCCGCTAGCGCGGCTTCTTCGCCCGGCGGCGTCACGATCAGCCATTCGTCGGGACCGAGCCACAGGATGCAGCGCATGCCGTCCCTGGCGACGGTGTTCGGCATCGTCGGTGGCGCAATTCCAAACACATCCGCCAACGCGGCAAGCGTATCGCCGCTGGCGCGCAAATTGATCTTGCCCGTATCTGGGCGTTCGGCGAGCGTGATCAAATCGCCGGCAGCGACCGCGGAGTTGCTAAGCGGACTTTGGCGCAGCGATGGATCAAGCATTGAGGCGCGTCCCTTCGGGATCGAGAAACAGGGGCTCGGTGACGACGGCGCTTACGGGACTGCCTTCCACCGCGAGCGTAACGCGCTCCCCAAGCCGCGCGCGGCCGTTCGCGAGAAGCGCCAGTGCGATCGAGCGCCCGAGGTTGGGGCTCAAATAACTGGAAGTGACGTGGCCGAGCATTTCCATCGGCGGCGTCTCCTTCATTTCGGTAACGATGTGGGCGCCTTCCGACAGGACGGTAGAGCCGTATTCGGTCAGCAGCCCGACCAATTGTTTGCGCCCGGCGCGCGCGGTGTCGGCTCGGGCGAGCGAACGCTTGCCGATGAAGTCCCCGGTCTTCGATACGGCCCAGTCCATCCCGAGATCGCCCGGCGTGACCGATCCGTCCGTGTCTTGGCCGACGGCGATGTAGCCTTTTTCGGCGCGCAGGATGTGCAGCGCTTCGGTGCCGATTGGGCAGGCGCCCATACTCTCTCCCGCCGCAAACAGCGCCTGCCATAGCGCAACCCCGGCGGACGCAGGCACGTTGACCTCGTAGGATAGCTCGCCCGTGTAGCTGACCCGGAAGATGCGTGCCGGAAGGCCCGCGACCCGCCCCTCGCGCACGGACATATGCGGAAACGCGCCACCGTCCAGGTCGATGTCCTCGGTGACACCGGTAAGCAGAGCGCGCGCGTTGGGTCCGCTCACAGCGATGGTCGCCCACTGCGTCGTAACGGAGGTGAGGAACACCGGAAGGTCCGGCCATTCGCATTGCAGCCAATCCTCCATCCAGCACATCACCCGTGCGGCGTTGCCCGTGGTCGTCGTCATCAGATAGCGGTTCTCGCCGAGGCGCGCCGTCACCCCATCGTCAAACACCATCCCGTCCTCGCCCAGCATCAACCCATACCGGCACCGCCCGGCGACAAGTTTGTCCCAGCGGTTGGTGTAGATGAGATTGAGAAGCGCACGCGCGCCTTCTCCGTTGATTTCGATCTTGCCGAGCGTCGACGCGTCGAGGAGCGCGACGCCCTCGCGCGCTGCCAGGGCTTCGCGCTGCACAGCCGCGTGTTTGTCCTCGCCGGCCCGCGGATAATAAAACGCACGTTTCCACTGGCCCACGTTTTCGAATACCGCGCCCGCCTTTTCATGCCAATCGTGGATTGGCGTGTGGCGCACCGGGTCGGCGAGCGTGCCGATATCGCGCCCGGCCAGCGCTCCGTATGTCACGGGGGTGTAGGGCGGGCGGAAAGTGGTGGTGCCGACTGCAGCGATATCGTTTCCGCGAATGCCGGCAAGCAAGGCCAACGCGTTGACGTTGCCGGTTTTGCCCTGATCCGGGCCCATACCGGCCGTGGTGTATCGCTTCAGGTGCTCGACCGACACGTAGCCCTCGGCGGCGGCGCCTTCGATATCGCGCGCGGTGACGTCGGTGTGGAAATCGACGAAGGCTTTGCCGGTTGAGCCCGGCGTTGGCGCCCAAGCCGGGTCGATCGGCGTTCGGTCGTGCTCCGAAACGACCGGCACGTTTGGCGCCTTCGACGCGAATCCAGCGCGCCCGGCGGCGGCGACCCCCGCCTCGATGCCGTCGTGCAAACAATCACCCAGTCCGAACGAGGCGTTGGCGGCGCCCGCGCAGCGCACCTCCTGCGCCGCCGAAGAGGGAACAAAACATGCCTCGGCCTCATCGAATTTCAGGCGTCCGCCGGATTGGGAGAACAGGTGCAACGTCGGCGACCAGCCGCCCGACATGGCGAGCAGGTCGCAGTCGATGTCGCGCCCTTCGCCGCCGCCGACCGGCTCGACCCGGACACTACGAACGCGCCTCTCTCCCGACGCCGAGACGATGCGGTGTCCCGCCAGCAATGGCGCATCGAATTTTTCGAGCGCCGCAGCCTTGGTTTCGCCGGGCAGGCAGGTATCAACGATCGCTGCAATCTTTACGCCGGCTGCAGCGAGATCGTGGGCGACGCCGTAGGCGCTGTCGTTGTTGGTCGCGACGACCACACGGGCGCCGACACGGACGGCATAGCGGTTGACGTAATTCTGCGCCGCACCTGCCAGCATGATGCCGGGTCGATCATTGTTCTCAAAAACGAGTGGCCGCTCGATGGCCCCCGTGGCAAGGACCACCTGTTTGGCCCGCACTTTCCACAATCGTTGGCGAGGCGCGGCCACCCCGCGCTGCTCGAGGGGAAGGTGATCGGTGACACGCTCCAGCAGAAAAACATAATTGTGGTCGTAATAGCCGAAGGCCGTGGTTCGTTGGAGCAGACGGACCTCGGGCAATGCCGCCAATTCGGCCAAAGTTTGCGCGGCCCAATCTGTCGCGGCAGAACCGCCAATGACCTGCCGCGTGACCAGGAGCGATCCGCCGGCTTCCACTTGCTCGTCGACAATCATGACCCGTGCCCCGGCCCGCCCTGCGGCAAGCGCCGCCGATAGCCCGGCCGGCCCGGCGCCGACTATCAACAAATCGCAATGTGTGTGCACTTTCTCGTAGCGGTCTGGATCGGCTTGTCGCGGCGCCCGCCCGAGCCCCGCGGCGCGGCGGATCACCCATTCGTAAAAGCGCCAAAACCCGGGCGGCCCCATAAAGGTCTTGTAATAGAAACCAGTGGGCAGGAACGGTGACAGGCGGTCGAGACCTGACATCGCATCCCAACGCAGGCTCGGCCAACGGTTGACGCTGCGCGCCTCGAGGCCGTCGAACAACTCAACCTGGGTTGCGGCGGCGACCGGATCTCGGCGGCCGCCTCGACCTAATTGCACGAACGCGTTCGGCTCGTCGGCACCACTTCCGAAGATGCCGCGTGGCCGGTGAAATTTGAACGAGCGCCCGACCAGCGAAACGCCGTTGGCAAGCAGAGCAGACGCCAGGGTGTCGCCCATGTGCCCTTGGTAGGTCTGTCCGTCGAATGCGAAGCGCAGCGACTTTGTCCGGTCGATACGCCCGCCGGAATGAAGGCGAAACGGCTGCGTCATTCTTCAGCCGCGTCCGGCCGCGGTGCACCCATTTGATAGACATTGGAGATTTCGTGGGTACGGGTATCGCGTTCAACATTAAACCAGCGGCGGCATCCGTGCGTATGGACCCAGCGCTCGTGATGGCGCCCCTTGGCGTTGCGCCGGGCAAAAAGGTAATCGGCCCACTCCGCGTCGCTGAGCGCTTGCGGATTAGTCGGACGTGCAATATGCGCCTCGCCGCCACAGGAGAACTCACTCTCGTCGCGCGGCCCGCACCACGGGCAGGAGATCAGCAACATGCGATGTCTTTTGAAATCATGTTAGTGCGCCACAGCAGCCGCGCCGTGTTCGTCGATCAGTGCGCCCGAGGCGAAACGATCAAGCCCGAACGGTGCGGCCAGCGGGTGCGGTTTTTCTTGCGCAATTTGGTGAGCGAACACCCAGCCGGAGCCGGGCGTCGCCTTGAACCCGCCGGTGCCCCAGCCGCCGTTGATGTAGAGCCCTTCAACAGGAGTCGCACCAATGATCGGACTTGCGTCGGGGCAGACATCGACGATGCCACCCCATTGGCGCATCATGCGGAGGCGGCTGAAAATCGGGAACAGATCGACCGCCGACGCCATCATGGTTTCAATGACCGATGGGCTGCCGCGCTGGGCGTAAGAGGTATAGGCGTCGATGCCTGCTCCCATGACCAGCTCGCCGCGGTCGGACTGACTGATATAAACGTGCACCGCGCCGCTCATCACGACCGTATCGAGAATCGGCTTGATTGGTTCTGAGACCGCTGCCTGCAGGGGATGGCTTTCGATGGGCAGGCGGAACCCCGCCATTTCCGCGAGGACGCTGGAGTGCCCCGCAACAACGATGCCGACTTTTTTTGCGGCAATTGGGCCGCGCGACGTGCGGACGGCGGTGACCCGGCCGCCTTTAATGTCAAAGCCGGTTACTTCGCAATTCTGGATGATATCGACACCCCGTGTGTCTGCCGCCCGGGCCAAGCCCCATGCGACCGCGTCATGGCGAGCGACGCCGCCGCGCCGTTGCAGCGACGCGCCCAAGACGGGGTATCGCGCGTTCGCGCCGACGTTGAGGATCGGCACCATCGCTTTGACCTCTGCCGTCGTCAGGAATTCGGAATCAATTCCGTTTAGGCGGATGGCGGCGGTCCGCCGCGCGATCTCGCGCAAATCGCCTTCCGAATGGGCGAGATTGAGGACACCACGCTGGCTGAACATGATGTTGAAATTGAGATCGCGCGAAAGTCCTTCGTAGAGCTTCAGCGATTTTTCATAAAGTGCAGCGCTTTCGTCCCACAGATAGTTGGAGCGGATGATGGTCGTGTTGCGCCCAGTGTTGCCGCCGCCGATCCATCCCTTCTCCAACACCGCGACGTTGGCCGTGCCGTGCACCTTGGCAAGGTAGTACGCGGTGGCGAGGCCGTGGCCACCGCCGCCGATAATAACGATGTCGTAGGCTGACTTCGGTTCCGGATCGCGCCACGCCCGCGACCATGTGCCGCCGCCGCGCGCTTTGCGAATAAGATTGGCGATGGAATAGTGGTCTCTCGCCACTGAAGGCCCCTTTGGCTAGACCCCGACTGCCCAAGGCAAGGAGTTGGCTAGCACCGCGTCGACGGCACAAAACTTCCGCAAGAGGCTATGCGCGCAGGCGAATGAGCACAATGCTTGCGTCGTCGGGCCAAAGGGCGGGGGAACGGACACGCCCGTCACTCTCAATGAAACGCGCCGCGACGCATGGCCGCACGAAAAACGAGCATGAAACGTTGGTTTTGAGGATACGCGGTACGAAGCCGCCGACATCCTCCGGGGCCTGATCGACGAGATCCGACTCAGCCCCCTCGATATGGGCGGGCTCAAAGCCGAGTTGTTCGGTGAAATTGCGTCGATCGTTGGCCTTGCAGAGGGCAAAATAAAACTCCCCGATGGCCAAGCCACGGGGAGTGTAGTCTCGTTGGTTGCGGGGGTAGGATTTGAACCTACGACCTTCAGGTTATGAGCCTGATGAGCTACCGGACTGCTCCACCCCGCGTCAATTGGTCAAGCCTCGGTTGAAATCATCGTAAATTAGGAAAAGATCGATCTGTTTGCGCGCGCGCCTTGAAGGGCCGCCGTATCAGATGTTTTTTGTTTCCGGCTTTTGCAGGCCTGGCAGTGACCTACTCTTCCACACCTTAAGATGCAGTACCATCGGCGCTGAGGGTTTTCACGACCGAGTTCGGAATGGGATCGGGTGCAGGCCCCTCGCAATTACCACCAAGCCAGCAAAAGCCGGAACAAAACCGCGGGCCGCGCATTGCGTTGATTGGCGGCGCCGCGATATCACACTTCTCACGTTAGTTTGTGTGATTTTCGATTATGTGTCTTTGCGGGAGTTTGGCTGTCGGACCTTATTTCGGATTGACCACTATGCATGCGGTTCCGTCGCCCCTAGGGACGAATAAAAATCAAGCCAATCGAACGATTAGTACCAGTCAGCTTCATGCGTTACCGCACTTCCACACCTGGCCTATCAACG
>JAPYQV010000147.1 GCA_029937205.1 Alphaproteobacteria bacterium | reverse complement strand
ATGGCGAACTGAAATTGTCTGAGCGTCGTATCTGTCGCGTCCTTGGCCAACATCGTTCAACGCAACGCCGCAAACCAAGGGGCCGAGCGGCGCATGCGGCCGTGCCCGGGTGCGGGCGCACTTCACCCGCGCGCGTATGATCGCGGAAGTGATGGCGGTCGTCGAAGCGGCGATGGCGCCGGGCTAGCCTTTAGCTCGCCTCTTTTTGCTCGCTCGGGCGCTGGTTTTCCAAGGCATCGAACTTGAAATTGGCGTGGAACCAGTCGACCTCATCGGCAAACGCTATTTCGACGGCGCTGCGCGCGGCGTCGGCATCACCGGCTTTGAGGGCATCGAGCAAGGCGCCGGTGGTGTTCCACTGCATGATATCCGGCGCCTCGGATTGATCGAAAGGCGCCGAGAGGATGGGGCCGGACTGCGGCCACATGCTTTCGATCATCGGCATCAGGTGATGCGAGCGGGCGGCGGCGAAAACACAGAACTGGAAATCCCTGTTGGCTTGCACCCCCAGGCGGTGGAATCGCCGCTCTCGCGGGCCGTCTGGATGGCGCGCTGGTACGCTTCCAACTCGGCTTCTGCCGCGCCGAGCGCGTTGCGCCGCGCGCCATCCGGCGCAAGTTCGGCCAGCGCCGCCGCCACGGCAAGCCCTCGCTTTCCGATGGAAACACGAAGATATTGGCACCGTCAAAAAGGCGCGCGACGTTCTCCAACTGGCCCAAGAGAGAGACGCACGTTTCAAGGTCGAATTTGGCAATGGCGTCTTGCAGAAACTCGCGCTGCGAGCCCAGGGCCTGAGACAATTGGTCGAAATCCTGATGGCGCGGCAGCAACAGGCCGCAGTCACCGAGCGCTTCTGAAATACCGCCGACATCCGTCGCGATCACCGGCACGCCCTTGGCCATGGCTTCCAACACGTGCCGAGGACGAAATTCTTTGTGTGACTGCGGCGGTGCTCGAATCGGCGAAGGGTTACCAATATCAATTGGGTGCTATTCAAATTCTGCGAGACCGGCCGGTCGGCGCCAGGTTGAAATTCGCCTGGGCACAATGCCGAGCGCGGCGCGGCAATCGCGCCGAGAAGCCGCATCGCGTGGCCGGAAATATATATCCTCTGCGCCATTCCGGATCGAATGGCCGAAATCCTCGGAAACGCCCAGGAAGCGCCTCAAATACTGCAAATTCTCGCCGCAATTGGTCATCACCGCGCGCGCACCGAGATAGTGCGCTTTGAGAACGCTGCGTTGCGCCTCATCTTCGGGGAGAAAATGCGGCGCCACGACACCTTCGCGGATCACATATGGCAGCCCGGCCGCCAGCGCCGCATCGATGGCGGCGAACGTGCCGAGCGGATGGCCGTTCATGAAAAAATAATGTCGGGCCGAACCTGCCCATAGATGCGCTCCGACGTGCCGCGGTCATTGGCGAACGCACTGAAATCCTCATCCGGATTTTTCTCGAACCATATGTATTAAACGCCCAAATCGGCGAGGCGGCGCTGCGTCTCAGTCTGCTCATGTCGCTGCGCACAGAAAACTTCATGGCCTGCCGCGCACAGCCTCTCGAGCAGCACCGCCATGTTGATACCGACGCCGTAAAAGCTGTGACTGTCCGAATAAACAAGAACCTTGCCGGTCAACGTGGCGATCCTTCCCCGGCTCTGCCATAGCGCGCCATCACTTCCTGCAGCCGGGTGTGATCTATAGCACTCACGCAATGACCGTCGCGCCCGGTCATGTCTTCGGCCGCGACCAGAGCGTTGATCACCGCCTCATCGACGCTTTCCACCACCGCCGTAAAGACCGGGTCGAGGGCCTCGTGCGACACGTAATCGAGATGTTGCAGACCGCTCGTCCCGCCGATCCCGCTCTGTGCTTCCGGCGTCGCATTGGCGGTGGAGAAGGCGAGGAAAATATCGCCGGAATTATTGCCCGACGGCGTCCCGGCGCGACCGATACCGATCGAAATCCGCCGCGCCAAGCGCTGTAACTGGATCGGCAGCAGTGGCACGTCGGTGGCGACAATCGCGATGATCGAGCCCTGCTCGGCCGACCACAGGAGATTGTCGGTCAGGTGCGCACCGACCGGCGCGCCGCAAACGCGCAACCAGTCGCGCATGCCGTGATTGGCCTGCACCAGGGCGCCCACCGTATAGGCGCCACCCGCCACCTCAACTTGGCGTGATGAGGTGCCGGTACCGCCCTTGAATTCATAGCAGATCATGCCGGTGCCGCCGCCGACATTGCCTTCCATCAGCGGCCCACCCGTGGCGCCATCGAGCGCCGCCATGACATGCGCCGCGCGCACATGAAAGCCGTTCATGTCATTGAGATACGCATCGCAGGTCTCGGCCACCACCGGCAGCGCCCAGGCATATTCGCCAAAGGCGGCGCCATACTGTTTCAGCATCCAGCGCGTGCTCGCTTCGTGCACCGCGCCAATCGCATGGGTATTGGAGATGCAGATCGGGCCGGTGAAATAGCCCGCCTCGTTGATCCAGTGGGCGCCAGTCATCTCGCCGTTGCCGTTGAGCGAGAACATCGCCGCCCAGACCGGCGGCAATTCGTGCGTATGGCCGCGCGGCAGAATGGCGGTCACCCCGGTCCTGACCGGCCCCGCACCGACCACAAGATTGCCTTCCCCATCGATCAGTGTGGTGTAGCCGACCTCAACGCCGGGCACATCGGTGAGTGCGTTGTTGGCGCCGCAATTGGCGGCAAAAGGCAGGCCGAGGCCGCGGGCGCGGGGGCGCCCGTTAGGTTGATTTAGTTTCGCATCCATTCCTATCTCCCTCGTTCAGCATCATTCCGACAATTTGAATTGTTAACCGTTCAGGCATATTCTTTTAGACACGAAGCGCAAAGAGCGAAATACCGGGCACGGCCACCGGACAGAGGATATTCTTTCAATGCTCGCGATCTTAGGCGCCATGGAAGAGGAAGTCGCACTGCTGCGCGACGAAATGCAGGTCGAATCGGAGGCCGTGCATGCCGGCATTCCGGTGTTCCGCGGCAGTTTCAAAGGCACCCAGATTGCCCTGGCGCAAAGCGGCATCGGCAAGGTCAATGCCACCATCTGCACCCAGATTCTGGTCGACCTCTATAAACCGCGGGGCCTGATCTTCAGCGGCGTCGCCGGCGGGCTGCTGCCCAATATGCGGGTTGGCGATCTCGTCGCCGCCAGCCATCTCATCCAGTTCGATATCGACCTCACCGCCTTCGGCCGGCGCCACGGCGAGCTGCCGGACCGCGACCGCATGATCCAGTCGGACGCCGATATGGTGCACCATGTCTCGGAATCCTTCGACGCGGTGTTCGAGGGCGAGACCGGCGCCCCCAATCTGATGATCGGTACCGTCGTCTCGGGCGATAAATTCATCGAGGATACCGATACCCTGCGTTGGCTGCAGCGCGAATTCGGCGCGCTCGCCACCGAAATGGAGGGTGCCGCCGTCGGCTACACCTGCCAGCTCAACGGCCTGCCCTTCGTCGTCATCCGCGGCCTCTCCGACACCGCCGACGAAAGCGCAGCTGACAATTACCGCGACAATCTCGACAAAGTCTGCCGGCACAGCTTCCGCCTGATGGAACATCTGATCCCGGTGATCGGCGAGGCTCTCATCGCCCCTTCCCGCATCCAAGAGAAGATCGGCGGGACCAGTAATTAAACTTTACTGATTATAAATTTACATATGTTAACGTTATTAACTCTGCTACCTAAACAGAGCGAATTTTTGCGCCCAGGCGCCGCCTATGAGAATTGGCCTTTCAGCGATCAAGCCTGTTGCTCCGCTTCTGGCGGCGGCCTGCATCGCGGCCATTATATCGGTGTTGGCGTTTTTTCATCTCAGCGAACTGGAGGCGGATCAGAGGCGGGCTGATTTTGCCCGTTTGGCGCATGACCAGACGGACGCGATCCACGCCGAGATTACCGCGACGCTGGCCCTCCTGCATTCCCTGCGCGGTCTCTTCACGGTTTCAGAGAACGTCACGCGGGGCGAGTTCCGTGCCTTCGTGCACTCGCTCGAGCCCGGCAGCGCGGTTCAGGCATTGGAATGGATTCCCCGTGTGCCGCATGAAAGGCGGGCGGAAGTTGAGCGCGCGGCGCGCGCCGACGGTTTGCTGGAGTTCCACATAACAGAACGCCGGGACCAGGGCGTGATGGCACCCGCCGCCACGCGTGCGGCGTATTATCCGGTGTTTTTCGTCGAGCCCGTCAGCGGCAACGAGGTCGCCATCGGGTTTGACCTCGGATCAAACGCGGTGCGTCTCGCGGCACTGGAGAGCGCCGGCGCGAGCGGTGAACTGGTCGCGTCCTCGCGCATTACGTTGGTTCAGGAAAAAGAAAATCAGTACGGCTTCCTGGTGTTTGTCCCGGTCTATCGCGGTGATTCAACAGAGCATCTGCGCGAGAATTTGATCGGCTTTGGCCTCGGCGTCTACCGCATCGGCGCTCTCATCGCGGCAGCCCTGCCGAGATCAGTTCGGCGAAGGCGTTTTCGCTGTTGGCGAAAAAATTGTCCGGGTTGTAGAGCGGTGGGCGGTGCCAGAACGGGCGGTAGCCCGCGGCGAGCAGGTGGGCGATGAGCTCGGGCGATTTGTCCTGGCGGTCATTCTCGATATAGAGCGCCGGGCGGTGCTGGGCGATGGTCTCTACGGCGCCGAGCAGCACGTCGTGCTCCATGCCTTCGACATCGATCTTGATCAGATGGCAGTTTTCGAGCGGCAGGGCATCTATGACGGCGACTTGCACTCGCTCGCCATTCGCCGTGTCGCTCAGGCTCACGCCGCCGAAATTGCCGCGCGCCGCGTAATCGATCTCGGCAATCGCCGCCGATCCGGCCAAGGCGCCGACAGCGGAATTGATCGCGTAGACGTTGGTGAGCGCATTGAGCGAGATGTTGGCGCAGAGGTTTTGATAGACCACGCGTTGCGGCTCAAAGGCGATGACCGCCCCTTCCGCGCCGACAAGGCGCGCCATCAACAGCGTTTGGCAGCCGATGTTGGCGCCGACATCGACGGCAATCATGCCGGGGCGCAGCAGGCGCTCAAAGACATCCGCCTCGCCGTGCGAATATTCACCGTAGAGATCGAGCGAGCGGCCGATATATATGTCGCTGCTGTTGTAGAGCATTAGCCCGTGGCGGCAGCGCTTAACGCGCATGTACTGCTCGCCGGCCAATACCGCGTTGTTTTGCATGGTCTGCAGGCCCATCCGATTGCGATATAAATAATTTTCGGCGGGTACTTTGACAAACCTATGTTAGCAAATCGTAAACACGCCTTCCCTAAAGGGCCTCGGCGCGGGCGCCAAGGGCGCGGCTGAACGGGCACTCGGGCTTGAGCGCCAGGCGCTCATGGCTGAGCGCCGTGGCCATTGCCTTGTCGCCGCCGCGAAGTGCCGCCTCGATCAGGGTGCGGTGCAGGACATCGCGTTGGGCATGGCTGCCGCCGAAGATATGCGCGCGGTAGCGCACCGGCAGCAGGAGATCGACGCACGCGCCATAGTCTCCGCGTCCGAACGCGGCGATGGCGCGCACCACCGGCAGACCGGCCTCGCGCTCCATGGCGGCGTTGGTTTTCTTGCCTTTTGCCGCCTGTTCAACGGCGCTGAGGCGCGCCGCCGCCGCCTCCCGCCCGCTCGCGACCAATGCCAACATGGCATGCATATCGTTGAAGGCGTAAAACCCGGCTTCGTCACTGTTCTCATAATGATCGGCCGGCGCCTGCCAGCGTGATCCGACATCCTCGCCCTGAAGATGAAGGCGCCACAGCAGCGCCGACGCATCGAGCAGGCCGAGCTGCACCGCATCCGCGCCGGGGCGAAGGGATTGATCGTAAAGTTCCAGCGCGCCCTGCACATCTCCCTGGTCGAGATGAAAGAGCGCGGTGTGCCACCAATTGTGAAACGAAAAGACATTGTCGTCCTGCGCCCAATGGGAAGCGCTTCCCTGCATAAAGAAAATGCCTTCCTCCTGGCGCCCCGCCATCTCCATCACATGGGCAACCGCATGGCGCGCCCAGCAATCATCAGGCTCGAGTTCGAGCGCGCGCCGCCCGGCCACTTCGGCGCGGCCATAGTCGCCGCATTCCTCCAGACCGAAGGCATGCATGCCGAGAAGCAACCCATAGCTTTCATCCTCAGGTGCCCAGGCCGGCAGGGCGCGGGCGATACGGTCGCGCAGATTATCGCGGTCGCCGTTGAAAAAATCGGCGAGGTGGCAGAATTGCAATGCCAGCAGGTCGCGCGGATGCTCAACCAGGATACGCCCCAATCGCATGCGCATTCCCAGCCAGTCGCCCGCCGCCCAATCGGCCAGGGCGCCCATATGAGCGCGCTCGCGCTCGTTGGCAAGCGGCGCCAAGGCCTTCAAACGCTTCAGCCCGGCCTTGATCTCGGCCACGGCGCTGCGTTCCCACAGGCCGGCACACATATAGGCGCGGAAGATATGCCCCATGACGAAATCGGGCGCTTCACCGAGCACTTCATCGATCAGCGCTATCGGGTCGCCGCGATAAATATTGAACGCCGCCAATGCGCGCTCGTAGCCGTCCTGGCTCTTGCCGTCCCCGCCGGAAACGGGAACGCCCCGCCGATCCACAGTCATGCCGCACCTTCCTCGTTAGCGTCAGTTTATTCTGTCGGCGCAAGCTTGGCGGATCGCGCCGCAAGGATCAATATGGCTCTTTTGGGAACAGGGGATCGGCGATGACGGATAATCGCAGCAGGCAGGTGGTGCTTGCGGAACGGCCCACAGGCATTCCCGAGGCACGGCATTTCGAAGTGCAGGAAGTGGCGAGACCTGAGGCCGGCGACGGCGAATTTCTGGTCCGCAACCGCTTTCTCTCGGTCGATCCGGCAATGCGCGGCTGGGTCAATGCGGCGGCCAATTACTCC
This sequence comes from Alphaproteobacteria bacterium, assembly GCA_029937205.1. Taxonomy (GTDB): domain Bacteria; phylum Pseudomonadota; class Alphaproteobacteria; order UBA828; family UBA828; genus PTKB01. Next base: position 29 of record JAPYQV010000147.1, on the reverse strand, counting down.
GAGCCGGTCGCCATCGGACAGGTCATGCG